>DATMQU010000424.1:0-5041 GCA_035566715.1 Vicinamibacteria bacterium | reverse complement strand
CACCGCGGCCCCAGCATGGGGAAAGGACTCGGGCATGACAGGGCGACTTTAGCACGGGCAACGAAAGGGCCCCTTCGTTGACACGCCCCGGCCCCTCAGGCTAGCGTTGTCGTCTCTATGTTCGGCGCGCTGCTCTTGCTGCCCGCTCTGGCGTCGCCTCCCCTGGACCTGGCTGCGATCGGGGTCGTGATCGCGCGGAGGCCGGAGCAGTCCGTGGTCCTGCTGCGCTCGGGCGCGCGCACGCGCCTGGCCGGGGTCGGGGAGAGCGCGTTCGGAGGACGCGTGACCGCCATCGGCCTGGACACCGTCCGGCTGGAGTACGAGACGGGCGTGGTGGAGGTGCCCCTCCGCGCCGCCCCCCTTCCGCCCCCCCGGGTGGCGGGCGGGCGGCCGCGGCCCACGGAGCCGGTCGAGGACCCGACCGCCCCCGCCCGGGCCATGGACCGGCGCGAGGTCGAACGACGCCTGAGCCTGGAGATCCCCCGCATCCTGGCCGAGACGGCGGTGACGCCGGTGACCCAGGACGGGCGTGTGGCCGGCCTGGCCCTGACCCGCATCCCCGAGGGCAGCCTCCTCACCGACGCGGGCCTCCGCCCGGGGGACGTGCTCACGCGCATCAACGACACCGTGATCGACGGCCTGCCCACACTCATGAGCCTCTATCCGCGCCTGCAGCGCGAGACCGAGGTCCGGGCGGTCGTGCTGCGCAACGGCCAGCCGGTGTCGCTCACCCTGACCCTCCGCTAGGGCCAAAGGGCGCCCCGTGGCTTGCCGCCCGGTGGGGTCGCACCCGGGCCCCCTGCGGGCGACTAACCTGCCTATGCTCAAGCGCTTGCCGGGGCCGGGGACGGCAACGCGCTGCGCTTCCAAGATGGGGTAAACTAGGCGCGACTCTTGCCAGCCTGGCCAGCCTGGCCTTCCCCAGAGCGGGGGCTTGGCATCGACTCGAGGAGGCCGCGGCCCTTGAGCGTGCAGGACACGTCGGCCGGGAACGTGACGGGCCCGAGTTCCGATCTTCTCCGTCAAATCTTCGAACGCAACCAGGCCGCCCAGCTCCTCGTCGATCCCCAATCGGGGCGGATCCTGGAGGCCAATCCGGCGGCTTGCCAGTTTTACGGACGTCCCCACCGGGAACTGACGGCCCTCCGCCTGACCGACATCAACACCCTGTCTTCCGAACAGGTGGAGGAGGCCATGGCCCTGGCCGCGGCGGGCAAGCGCAGCCATTTCCGCTTCCGGCATCCGCTGCCTTCCGGGGAGACGCGGGATGTGGAGGTCCACGCGGGGCCGGTGGAGCTCGGGGGGCAACGCCTGCTCTTCTCCATCGTCTACGACATCACCAGCCAACTCCGGGCCGAGGATGCCCTCCTGAAGCAGGCCCACGCCTTCGGCGCGGCCATTGACGGCATGGCGATCCTGGGCCCGGACGAGACCTACGTCTACCTGAACGAGGCGCACGCACGGATCTACGGCTACGACGGCATCTCCGAGCTCCTAGGCCGCAACTGGAGGGTCCTCTACGCGGAAGCGGAACTCCGACGCTTCGAAGCGGAGGTCCTGCCCACGCTGTGGGCGGCCGGACGGTGGCGCGGAGAAGCGGTGGGCCGACGGCGGGACGGCCACACCTTCCCCCAAGACCTCTCCCTGAGCGTACTCGAGGGAGGGGGGATGGTCTGCATCGTCCGCGACATCACCGAGCGCAAGCGCGCGGAGAAGCTGGAGTCCGCACTCTACCGGATTGCGGAGACCACGAGCACGGTCCAGGACATGGGCGCCTTCTACGCGGCCATCCACGGAATCGTGGGTGAGCTCATGAATGCGCAGAACTTCTACATCGCGCTCTACGACGACCACAGCCGGACGGTGAGCTTCCCCTACTTCGTGGACGAGGTGGACCCCCCCCCGGAACCGCGGGGGCTGGGCAAAGGCCTCACCGAGTACATTCTCAAGACGGGGGCGCCCCTCTTGGCCATCCCGGCCACTTTCGATCGGCTGGTGGCCGCGGGCCAGATCGAGCAGGTGGGGGCGAATTCCCTGGACTGGCTGGGCGTTCCCTTGAAGCGCGGCGACAAGACGTTCGGTGTGCTCGTGGTCCAGACGTACCAGGAGAGCGTTCGCTTCACGGAGACGGAACGCGACATCCTGACCTTCGTGTCTCAGCACGTGGCCAGCGCCCTCGATCGAAAGCGGGCGGCGGATGCGCTGAGAGAGAGCGAGGCCCGCTTCCGGACCCTGGCCGAGACCGCCCCCTGCGCCATCTTCATCTATCAGGGCGAGGAGTTCCGCTACGCGAACGCGGCCGCCGCCACCGTCTGCGGCTACAGCCGGGAGGAGCTCCAGCGCATGAGCCTCGGGGAGATCCTCCACCCCGACTTCCGGGACGCGGTCCGGGAGTGGGGGCTCGCCCGCCAGCGCGGGGAAGCGGTCTCCCCGCACTCCGAGTTCAAGATCGTGCGCAACGACGGGCAGGAGCGCTGGCTAGACTTCTCCTCCAGCTTCATCGAATTTAGGGGGGAGGCCGCAGCCCTGGGCACGGCGTTCGACATAACGGAGCGCAAGCGGGCCGAAGAGCAGATCACGATGCTGGCCTACCACGACGCCCTCACCGGCCTGCCCAACCGCCTGCTCTTCAACGACCGCCTCTCCCTCGCCGTGGCCCAGGCCCATCGTCAGAAGCAGAAGCTCGCCGTGCTCTTCCTGGACCTGGACCGATTCAAGATCATCAACGACTCCCTGGGCCACAACGTGGGAGACCGCATGCTGGAGGAGATCGCCCTCCGGCTCCTGGGTTGCCTGCGCGAGGCGGACACCGTAGCCCGCCTGGGGGGGGACGAGTTCATCCTCCTCCTGCCCGGAATCCAACGCCCGGTTGAGGTGGCGCGCCTGGCCGAAAAGATCCTGCAAGCCCTGCGCGAGCCCAAGGTGGTGAACGGCCACGAGCTCTTCGTCACCGCCAGCATGGGGATCGCTCTCTACCCCGAAGACGGCCACGACGCGGAGACCTTGATCCAGAACGCCGACACCGCCATGTACCGGGCCAAGGAGCAGGGGCGCAACCACTACCAGCTCTACACCCCCGCCATGAACACCCGGGCCCGGGAACGGCTGGCTCTGGAGAACAGCTTGCGCAAGGCGTTGGCCCAGGGCGAGCTGCGCGTCCACTATCAGCCCCTGCTCGACTTGGCGAGCGGCCGCATCTACGGGGTGGAGGCCCTGCTGCGCTGGGAGCACCCGGATAGCCGGACCATGGTGCCGGCCGCCGACTTCATCTCCCTGGCCGAGCTGACCGGCCTCATCGTGCCCATCGGGCCCTTCGTGCTGCAAACGGCCTGCGCCCAGGCCCGGGCCTGGCAGAAGCAGGGCCACCCCGACCTCCGGGTCTCCGTGAACCTCTCGGCCCGGCAGTTCCAGCAGCCGGACCTCGTGTCCCAGGTCACGACCGCCCTCCGGGAGACGGGCCTCGACCCCCGTTCTCTGGACCTGGAGATCACGGAAAGCATCTTCATGCAGAACGCGGACGGCACCGTGCAGACCCTCCAGCAACTCAAGCAGCTGGGGGTGCGCATTTCCATAGACGATTTCGGGATCGGTTACTCCTCCCTGAGCTTTCTCAAGCGCCTCCCCATCGACGCCCTCAAGATCGATCGTTCCTTCGTGCGCAACCTGCCCAACGATCTCGACGACGCCGCCATCGCGGCCGCCGTGATCTCCTTGGCCCACACCCTGCACCTCCAGGTGGTGGCGGAAGGGGTGGAGACCGTGGAGCAGCGGGCCTTCCTTACCGCTCGGGGCTGCGACCGCATGCAGGGGCACCTGTTCAGCCATCCCGTGGCCGCGGCGGAGTGCGAGGAGTTCCTGGCCCGGGAGCGTGCTTCCCAGTGAGGTAGCAGGAGTCCATGGGCTTCGCCACCGATTGCATCCACGCGGGCCAAGAGCCCGACCCCACCACGGGGGCCGTGACCACGCCGATCTACCAGACCTCGACCTACGTGCAAGAGGGGATCGGCCAGCACAAGGGCTACGAATACGCCCGCACGCAGAATCCGACGCGGCGGGCGCTCGAACGAAACCTCGCCGCCTTGGAGGGGGGAGCCGACGCCTATTGCTACGCCTCGGGAATGGCGGCCATACAGGCGGTGCTGACCCTGGTCAAGGCCGGCCAGCGGGTGGTGGTCTCGGACAACGTCTACGGCGGGACCCACCGCCTCTTCACCAAGGTGCTGGCCCGCTACGGCGTCGAGTTCGCCTTCCAGGACGCCAGCGACGCCGCCACCCTGGAGAGGGAGGCCGGGGAGTTCGCCCTCCTCTGGATCGAGACCCCCACCAACCCCTTGATGAAGGTATGCGACATCGCGGCGCTGGCTCAGCTCGCCCACCGGCGGGGCGCCCTCCTGGTCGTGGACAACACCTTCATGAGCCCGTTCTTCCAGCGCCCGCTCGCCCTGGGGGCGGACATCGTGGTCCACTCCACCACGAAGTTTCTGAACGGGCACTCGGACAGCGTGGGCGGGGTGGCGGTCGTGAGAGACAAGGATCATGCCCAATGGCTGCAGTACGTGCAGAACGCGGTGGGGGCGATCCTTTCCCCGTTCGACTCCTGGCTGGTGCTGCGGGGGACTAAGACCTTGGCCCTGCGGATGCCCCGCCACGAGGAGAACGGCGGGAAGGTAGCCGCCTTCCTGCGCGCCCAGAAGAAGATCAAGAAGGTCTATTGGCCGGGCTTCCCGGACCATCCTGGCCACGCCGTTCACAAGCACCAGGCTACCGGCTTCGGGGCGCTGATCTCTTTCGATCTCGGCAGCCGGGAGGCGGCCCAGCGCCTCCTCGGGTCGGTCCGGCTCTGCTCGCTGGGGGAGAGTCTGGGTGGCGTGGAGACGCTTATTTCCCACCCCGCCACCATGACCCACGCCGGCTACACACAGGCCGAGCGCGACGCCCTCGGCATTGGCCCCGGCCTGGTCCGGATCAGCGTGGGCTGCGAGGACGCCGAGGATCTCATTGCCGACCTCGATCATGCCCTGGCCGCGGTCTAGTCCGCGGG
>DATMQU010000423.1:0-5597 GCA_035566715.1 Vicinamibacteria bacterium | reverse complement strand
CGCGCCAAGCCACCCCGAGGAAAAAGGGCTGCCCCGCCCGGCCCGTTGGGAATCAGAAAGTCGATGTTGCTGTCCCAACCGCCGCCAACGCCAAGCTCGTACTCCCACGGCCTCGCCGGCCGGGGGGCTCCCGCTTCCACTTCTTCGGGAGGGGGGGGCGCTCCCGGCTCGGGCACGGTCGGGGGCGGCGCCGCCTCGGGCACGGGAGGGGGTTCCGGGGGCAGGACCGGCATCGGTAGAGTCTGGGCGTTCGACCGGGTCACGGGGCTGAACAGGCCCAGCGCCGCCCAAAAAAGGGCCAACCCGACCCTCAGGCGCAGGACGTCCGCGTGTCGGAGGTGCGATGACTTCCTTCCCCCTTGCCCTCCGCCGTCGTTGGCAGCTCCTTCCAAGTGCCTCTCCTATCACGAAAAGGGATGGAGCAGAATGTCCAGGAGCAGCTTCTCCATCTCCACGACCTCGGTGCGGGTACCACCGCGGGTCTCCCACCATCGGTCGGGATCGAATTGCGAGTAGCGCGCGGGCTGAACCGTGACCCTGGTCGGGTGTCCCTTCATGGAACGACGAAGCACTCGACCCAGCCGGCGCGAGTGATCCGAAGTGGTCACCACCACGACGGAGCGGAACCGGTTCTGGTCGCACCATTCGGGGAGGACACGGCCCTCATCCTCCGTTCCCGCGAGGGCTCTCGGGATCTGTTGGATGGCCTCCACCCCCAGGGCCTTGAGCTGTCGAACGGATCGCGCGGCGGCGTCCTCATAGGGGATCCCTCGGCGAATGAACTCGCGGTCCACCACCGGGCCGGGAGGGTCGGCGAACACCGCGACCTGAGTGGCCACACCGCCGTGAACGAGGTCGGCCGCTTCCAGCACGCCGGCGCCGTCGGCGCCCGTCGCCACGACGACGATATCCGCTTGTCCGAGGGCATCTCCGACCACGAGCGCCTTCCCCGCCGCTCGCAACAGCGGCCTGCGGAGGGTGGGGATCGCCAACGCGGCCGTGACCAGCACCACGATCACCAAGAGGGCGCGAAACCGTCGCGGCCGGGTAGGACTCACGACCTGATGACCGAATGTGATGGATGTCGTCACGGAGATGTTTAACCGCTCAGAAGAGAGCTTTCCGGCCGTAGAACCCCTCGGCGAATCCCTCCGCTGCGGCCGCCTCCATGCCCCGGATGCGGGCGACGGCCCGGAACAGGTCGGCCGCGAACCAGGGCTTGCCCCTTTGGGACGCGAAGTGCTCAAGGAGCAGGCCAATCTTGCGATCGAGGGTCCGCGTGGGGAGGGGAGCGAAGAAATTGGGCGATCCGAAGTCGCCGTCGTACTTCGGTATCTCGTACTCCAGGATCAGATGGTCGCGCCAGGTATTCCAGGTCAGATCCGAGATCAAGCGGTGGTCCTGGTGCCGGTCACCCCGGTAGTGGGTGAAGACAAGGTCGGGCGTGAACTCGCGCTTCAATGCCTCGAACTCGTCCTTCACCGCGGCCCCGGAGTAAGGGAGAAACCCATCCCGATAGTCCCGGATCAACACCTTCTTCGTACGCACTCCCTCCAGGAAGGCGGCCGCCGATGCCCGCCCCTCGGCCGCTCGGTCCGGCGTCGAGGAAAAGACCACCCACATGACTTCCAGGCCGCTGTGCTCGGCAATGAGGCGGAGGATCGTCCCTCCGCAGCCGATCTCGATGTCGTCAGGATGGGCGCCAACGGCGAGAATCCGCTTCGGCCCGTCTGGATCGCCGAAGAGCCGGACCTTATCCATGACCGTAAGCGCTCCCCGGGGGCCTTGGCGTCCGGGCTATCTCGTCGCCAATTCTGGGTGGGGATGGGCCTCAAGACGCGCCTCGGGACGCGACTTCCAAACCTCCCAAGGCACCTGCCCGCGCGAATACATGTCCTCCAGCAACTGCTTTTCCCTAAAGGTGTCCATGCAAGCCCAGAATCCGTCGTAGGGATAGGCCAGAAGCCTGCCCTCGGCGGCCAAGCGCTGGAACGGCTCCTCGACGAGCTCCTCGCCCTCACCCAGGTAGTCGAAGATCTCTTTGCGAAGGACCAAGAAGCCGCCGTTGATGCGCATGCCGCAGTCCCGGATGTGTCGAATGCTTTGGACGCGTCCGCCGTCACCCACCTGCACCAAGTGGAAGCTGCTCTTCGGACACACCCCGACGAAGCACGCCACCGCGTCCGGTTTTCTCTGGAAGTAGTTGATCATCTCGGGCAGGGGCAGGTCCGAGAGGCCGTCGCTGTAGTTCGCAAGGAACACCTCCTCGTTGCCAAGGAAGCGCTGAACGAGCTTGAGACGCTGCCCGATGTTCGAGCTCATCCCAGTGTCGACAAAGGTGATCTTCCAGTCCTGGATGTCGCTGGCCAGCAGCTCCACCTTCTTGCCACCCTCGCTGATCACGAAGTCGTTCGAGACGGTCTCATCATAGTCCATGAAGTACTTCTTGATGCTGTCGGCCTTGTACCCGAGGCAGAGAATGAATTCTCGGTGTCCGAAGTGCGCGTAGTAGCGCATGAGGTGCCATAGGATCGGCCGGTAGCCCACCGGCACCATGGGCTTGGGGATGGACTCCGAATACTCGCGGAGCCGCATGCCCAGGCCACCGCAGAAGATGACCACCTTCATCGCGTCGCCTCCCGCGGACGGCCAGGGCCGCCGCTTATAGGCGCCCCCAGGGGCGCGCTCGCCGCCGCCAAGGGAGTTGAGAAACCCCCGCCGGCCAGCAGGTCCTCCAACCAGGTCTCGCCGCGGAAGCGCCGGTACTGCTCGGCGCGGAGCCGGTCGGCGATCCGGCCCTCCGGCAGCTCGACGTCGTCGTAGGTGAGCACCTGGTCGATGGGGACGCCCCGCCGGAGCTTGCAGCCTTCCACGAGCCCCTCGGGCAGGTACCGCATCGCGCTCATCTCCTCCGCGTTCACCGCCTCGCCATACGTCATGTACATTCCGTACTCATCCAAGACCTCGCCCGCCTTGAGGTCACGTTTCGCCACCGCGCACACCTCGACGACCGGTCCGTCCAGCGGGGGCGCCAGCTCGTCCTTGAAGAGCGCCACCCGGGCGATGGCGTTGGGCGCTTCGAAATGCACGAGATGGTAAGGGATCCAGAACGGATAGAGCGGGCCCTCGCCCATCTTGTAGAGGTTCAGGTAGTGCCGCTGCTTGGGGTCCGCGTGCTCGGCCAGGCAGAACGCCTTGATGAGGGGAGGACCCACCGTGTAGTCCACGATCCCGCCCAGCTCGCGCAGCTCTTCGATGTCGTACAGCCTCTGGATCTCCATGATCGAGCCTTCGTACTTGATCCCTCTCGACATCCCCCGGGACCTGACCTTGAAGCCGGTCGCGTTGGCCACGATGGACTGCTCGAAGCTGAGCTTGGATCCGTCCGCGAAAGAGGTGACCATGGCGGCGTTCTGGCCCCAGCGCTCGGCCCAGCCCTGCTGGGTGGTGGGGTTGCGGTAGGGGTCCTGCAAGCCCTTGACATTGCCGATCACCCGCGGGATCAGCCCCAACCCCCTCACCCAGCGGTAGAGGTTCATTTGCACGCCCGGCTCGTCGCCGTCGCAGGCAGAGAGAATGACTCCATGCTGGCGGGCGTACACGCGCAGGATGGGACCGATGGTGGCGTCCACTTCCGCGTTCATCAGCACGACGGACTTGCCGTGCCGGAAGGCCTCGAGCACTACCCGTGCCCCGAACTCGACCGAACCCGTCACGTCGATCAGCACGTCGATCTCGGGTGAGCGGCTGATCGTGAACGCATCCTCGGTCACGACGGGCACGCCGCGACGGATGGCCTCGTCGAGGGCAGCTTGACTCTCGGCCACCTCGACGTTCTCGCAGCCGGCATAGCGGTAGACGCCCAGGGCCCGCTCCAACTTCCGGTTGTAGACGGCGGCCATCCGCATGCCGGGAACGCTGTTGACGATCTGGTTGGTGAGTCCCTGGCCCATGAAGCCGGCCCCGATCATGCCGACGCGAACAGGCCTTCCCCCCTCCTCCCGGGCCCGCAGCGCGGTGTCCACGATGATCATGAGACCCTCTCCGCCATCCCCCCGGCGAGGGAGCCACCCGTCGACGCGACCGTCATCCTTCGCTTCAGCTGTGGCTCCACCTCGACCAGGAGCTTCCAGGCGGCGTCTTTTGGCGAGATCTCTTCGACGGGCAGCGGCCACTGCAGGCCCAGCCGGGGATCGCGGTAGTAGAGGCCCCCTTCCGCCCCCGGCACATAGAACTCGCCCACCTGGTAGCTGGTCTCCGTCCGATCCTCCAGGACCTGATAGCCGTGGGCGAACCTCTCGGGCACGTAGATCGCCCGATGGTCATCCCCCGTGAGCTCGACCGCGACGTGCTCGAGATAGGTGGGGCTCTCCGGACGCAGGTCCACGATGATGTCCAGAATGGCCCCCCGCGTCGCGCTTACCAGCTTGGTCTCCGCCGCGGGCGGATACTGGAAGTGCATCCCCCGCAGCGTGCCTTTGCGGCGGTTGAACGCGAGATTGGCCTGGGCGATGAACGGTTTGAGGCCGTGGTCGGTGAATTCACGCTGGCAGAAGGAGCGGGCGAAGAAGCCTCGGCTGTCCTCGCGCCGCTCGATGTCGATGATGAACGCTCCCTTGAGTCTCGTTTCGGTGAAAATCATGTCCTTCTCCCCACGAAATGCTCGGAGTGCGGCGCCGCCGCCATCGCGGGCGCGGCCCACTCGGGCGGGGGGGGATCGCTCACCCAGAGCAGATCCGGGCCCAGGTTGCCCGAGATCATCAATCCCTTGAGTTGATCGATACGCCGGTAGCGCGGTCCCTCGAAATCCTCGAGCTTGAGTCCAATGCGCTTGTAGACTTCGTAAAGCTGCCGGGCGCCCTTCCGCGCATCCCATTCCGGCCGGAAACCGGGGAGCACGCGCGTGATCTTGGTGAAGTCGACGCGGTAGTTGCGCTTGTCCGGCCCCGCCCCCTCGCCGAAGGCGATCTCGCAGCCGGGCACGGTCTCCTTCACGATCTCGGCTATCTCCCGGACCCGGTAGTTTTGGTCGTTGCGCCCCACGTTGAGGGCCTGGGCGTGCACGGCCTCCGGCGGGGCGGCCAGCACGGCCAGGAACGCGCGCGTGATGTCCTCGATGTGCGCGATCGGCCGCCAAGCGGTGCCATCGCTTTTCAGGAGGACCTTGCCCACGGTAAAGGCCCAGGCAACGAGGTTGTTGAGGACGATGTCGAATCGGAGCCGCGGCGATGCGCCATAGGCCGTGGCGCACCGCAGGAAGGTGGGCGTGAAAGAGCTGTCGGCGAGTTTGGTCAAGTCGCGCTCGGTCCGCACTTTCGACTCCCCATACGGAGTCACGGGGTTCAGCTCCGAGTCCTCGTTCACAGGAGCGTCGCCGGCGGCGCCGTAGTTGCTGCACGACGACGCCAAGACGAAGCGGCCGACACCCACCGACTTGGCGAGGGTTGCCAGGCGCACGGATGCGAGGTGGTTGATGTCGTAGGTCAGCTGGGGGTTCAGGTCCCCCAGCGGGTCGTTCGACAGGGCAGCAAGATGCACGACGGCATCGAAGCCCTTCAGATCGTAGGCCTCGACCGCGCGCACATCCTTCTGGATCG
>DATMQU010000422.1:0-9651 GCA_035566715.1 Vicinamibacteria bacterium | reverse complement strand
TGAACTCTTTGACCGTCGGTCTCTTGCGCACGGGACTCATGGTACATCCACTCCCAAAACGGCCCTGTGCTCCGGCTCACCGGGTGGCCGCCGGCTCCCCGCCCACCGCGGTGGCGACGGGGAGGACGGCGCGCAGGGCGGCCACGAAGGTCTCCATCTCCGGGGGGGTGCCGATCGAGACCCTGAGCCAGTTCGCGAGGGACGGGAACTTACGCCCCACGAGGACGCTCCGGCTCTTGAGGGCGTCGATGATGGGCACCACGTCGCGGCCCACGTCGATCATCACGAAGTTCGTCTCCGAGGGGATGACGCGGCGCCCGTCCTTGGCAAGCTCGGCGCTGAGCCAGGCCCGGGTGTCGCGGTTGCGCTTGCGCTGGTCGGCCACGTGGGCGGGGTCCTGGAGGCTGACGAGGGCGGCTTCGAGCACGGCCCCGTTGGCGTTGCTCCAGAGCTGATGCTCGCGCAGGGCGCGGGCGTTCTCGGGGGAGGAAACGGCGTAGCCCAGACGCATACCGGCCAGGCCGTAGACCTTGGAGAAGGTCCGGACCACGACCAGGTTGGGGGTGCGGGGGAGCCACTCGGAGGCGCTCCTATAGCCCGCGTCCTCCACGAAATGGTGATACGCCTCGTCCACGAGCACGACCGCGGTCTTGGGCACCCGGGTCAGAAACGCCCCCAGGGCGTCGCCGCTGACCACGGTGCCGGTGGGGTTGTTGGGGTTGCAGACGTAGACGAGGGCGGTGCGTGCGTCGCAGGCCGCCGCCATCTTGGGCAGGTCGTGGCGGAACTCCGCGTCCAAGGGAACCTTCACCGGCTCCGCCTTGGTCACGCGCGCGTAGAGCAGCACCGCCTCGAACGTGGGCTCCGCCGCCACCACCGTCTTTCCCGGAGCCAGGAAGGCCTGGTCCGCCATGCGCAGGATCTCACCCGAGCCGCAGCCGAGGACGACCTGCTCGGGCGCCACCTTGTGGTCGCGGGCCAGCGCCTCGATGACGTCGCGCTCGAGGGCGTCGGGGTAGCGGGAGGCCCGGGCCTGGGAGCGCGTCATCGCGGCCAGGGCCGCGGGGGAGGGCCCGTAGGGGTTCTCGTTGGAGTCGAGGAGGACGCTCCCCCCCGATAACACGCGCGGCCGGGCGAAGGCCGCGGAACCCAGGAACCGGGGCCCCATGAGGGTGGCGCCCAGCCCGGCGCCGAGGGCGCCCGTGAAGGTGCGGCGGGAGAACGTGGGCATGGCGGAGCCTCCTGTAATTAGAACGAGGAAGTGTAGGGCGTAAGCGGCCTCAACGGCAACCGCCTGCCTTGCCTGCCCCCCAGGCTTCCACTATCATCGAAAACCTCCGCGAGAGCCGCGCTGCCCGCGGCGGAGGGCCTTCCTTTGGACTTTGACTTGACCGAGGAGCAGCGGCTCCTCCAGAAGACCGTCCGCGAGTTCGCGGAGACCGAGCTCGGACCGCACGCCCGCGAGTGGGACGAGAGGCAGGAGTTTCCGCGCCAGGTCTTCACCAAGCTGGGGGAGATGGGGCTCATGGGCGTCGTGTGGCCCCCCGAGTACGGGGGCTCCGGCCTCACCACCCTGGACTACGCGATCGTGATGGAGGAGCTGGCCCGCGTGGAGGCGGGGGTGGCCCTCTCCGTGGCCGCCCACAACAGCCTCTGCTCCGGGCACATCTTCCTGGCCGGGAGCGAGGACCAGAAGAAGCGCTTCCTCGTCCCCCTGGCCCGGGGAGAGAAGATCGGCTGCTGGGGCTTGACCGAGAACAGCGCGGGCTCCGACGCGGGGGGCACCAAGACCACGGCCGCGCGGGACGGCGCCTACTGGGTCCTGAACGGGTCCAAGACCTTCATCACCAACGGCCGCCTGGCCGACACCGCGGTGGTCATGGCCGTGACCGACCGCGCGAAGGGCAAGAAGGGGATCTCCGCCTTCCTCGTGGAGCGGGGCACCAAGGGGTTCCGGGCCGGGAAGAAGGAGGATAAGCTCGGGGTGCGCTCCTCCGACACCTCGGAGCTCATCTTCGAGGACTGCCGGATCCCGGAGGGGAACCTGCTCGGGCGGGAGGGCCACGGGTTCATCGACACCCTCCGCGTGCTCGACCGCGGGCGCATCGGGATCGGCGCCTTCTCGGTGGGGATCGCCCAGGCGAGCCTCGAGGCCTCCATCCGGTACGCGGGGGGCCGCCGGCAGTTCGGCCACGCCATCGCCGAGTTCCAGGCCGTCCAGTTCAAGATCGCGGACATGGCCACCAAGGTCGCGGCCGCCCGCCTCCTGGTCTTCCGGGCGGCCGCGCTCCGCGACTCGGGGCGCGAGCACACCACGGAGTCCTCCATGGCCAAGCTCTTCGCGAGCGAGACGGCGGTGGAGGTGGCGAACGAGGCCATCCAGATCCACGGCGGCTACGGGTACGTGAAAGAGTACCCGGTGGAGCGCCACTGGCGTGACTCCAAGCTGGGCACGATCGGGGAGGGCACGAGCGAGGTCCAGCGCCTGGTCATCGCCCGCGAGCTCTTGGCCCTGCGCGGGATGGTGCGCTAGCTCCCTCTCCCCATGAAGAAGCCGAAGAAGAAGGCCAGGCGGCGGTCCCCGGCCCTGGTGGAGGGCGTGCTTAAGGGCGACGTGCGCTCGGTGGCCCGGGCCATCACCCTCGTGGAGGAGGCGGGCCCGGAAGCGCGCCGCCTGCTCGCCGCCCTCTTCCCCCACGCCGGGCGCGCGCTCGTCCTGGGCCTGACGGGGCCGCCGGGAGCGGGCAAGTCAACACTCGTGGACCGCGTCACCGCCCACCTCCGGCGGCAGGGCAAGACGGTGGGCATCGTGGCTGTCGATCCCACCTCCCCCTTCAGCGGGGGCGCCATCCTGGGCGACCGCATCCGCATGCAGGCCCACGCCACGGACAGCGGGGTCTTCATCCGCTCCATGGCCACCCGCGGCCACCTGGGGGGCCTGGCCGCGGCCACCGGCGACGTCCTGACCGTGCTCGCCGCCTCCGGCAAGGACGTGATCCTGGTGGAGACGGTGGGGGTGGGCCAGGCCGAGGTCGAGATCGTGGGCACCGCGGACGTGAGCATCGTGGTCCTGGTCCCCGGCCTCGGGGACGAGGTGCAGACCCTGAAGGCCGGGATCATGGAGATCGCGGACGTGTTCGTGGTGAACAAGGCCGACCGGGAGGGCGTGGAGCGGGTGGTGGCGGAGATCGAGTCCATGCTCTCCCTGGCCGCCCACGACGGCCACATCCCCGCCATCGTGCAAACCGTGGCCACCGAGGACCAGGGCGTGGAGGAGCTGCTCAAGGCGGTGGAGGCCTTCCGCGCCTGGGCGGAGACGACCGGCCTCCTGGCTCACAAGCGCCGCGAGCACCTGCGCCGCCAGCTGGAGGACACGCTGCGGGAGAGGCTGCTGGGCCGGATGCGGACCCGGTACCTCTCGCCCCCGGAGCTGGAGCGGACGGTGGACCGCCTGGCCCGGCGCCGGCTGGACCCCGTGACTGCCGCCGACCGGCTCTTGAAGAGAATGGGGCTCTCATGAAGATTCTCAAGATCGACCACCTGGGCATCGCGGTGCCGAGCCTGGCGGAGGCGACGAAGGCCTGGGAGGCCCTGGGCTTCACGCTCGCGTCCACCCACGAGGTGCCGACCGAAAGGGTCCGGGCCGCCTTCCTGCCCGTGGGCGATTCCCGGCTGGAGCTGCTCGAGCCCACGGACCCCGCCTCCGTGATCGCCCGCTTCCTCGAGAAGCGGGGGGGTCTGCACCACGTCTGCGTGCTCGTGGACGACCTGGAGGCCGCCCTCGCGGAGCTCAAGGCCCGGAAGGTGCGGCTCATCGACGAGGCCCCCCGGGCGGGGGCCGAGGGCTGCCGGGTGGCCTTCGTCCACCCCCAGGCGGCGGGGGGCGTGCTCCTGGAGCTCAAGCAAGCCCCGGCGGGCCGGCCCGGGCCCGAGCGGACCTAGAGGGAGGCGGCGTGCTCGAGCTCGGAAGCATCCGCGTCCACATCCTTCACGACGGGACCTTCGCGCTCGACGGGGGGGCCATGTTCGGGGTGGTGCCGCGCGTGCTCTGGCAGAAGACCGATCCCCCGGACGAAAAGAACCGTGTCACCCTCGGCCTGAACGTGGCCCTCATCGAGACCGCGGGCCGCCGGATCCTCGTGGACACCGGCATGGGAGACAAGTGGAGCGAGAAGGAGCGGACCCTCTACCGCATCGATCGCTCGTCGACGCTGCTCGGCGCCTTGCGGGCGCTGGGCCTCGGCCCCGCGGACATCGATCTCGTGATCAACACCCACCTCCACTTCGACCACGCCGGAGGGAACACCCGGCTCGAGGGGGGGAAGCCCGTCCCGACCTTCCCCCGGGCCCGCTATCTGGTCCAGAAGGGGGAGTGGGACGACGCCACCCGGGCCCACGAACGCAGCCGGGCGTCGTATCGAGAGGTCGATATCGCTCCCCTCGCCGAGGCTGGTCAGGTGGACTTCCTCACGGGAGATGTGGAGGTGGCGCCGGGGGTGCGGGTGGTGAGGGTGGGAGGCCACACCGCGCATCATCAAATCGTGGTCGTGGAGGGAGGGGGGAGCGCGCTTTTCATCCCCACCGACCTTCTCCCCACGACCAGCCATCTGCCCCTCCCCTTCGTCATGAGCTACGATCTCTACCCGGTGGCGACGCTGGAGGCGAAGCGGGAGCTGCTCACTAAGGCCGCGGAGAGCGACTCCTGGCTCCTCTTCTACCACGACCGCGAGACGCCGCTGGGCCGGGTCCGGCTCGAGGGTGACCGCTATCGGCTGAGCGAGGGGGGCGAGTGAGCGAGAGCGTGCGGATCGGCATCATCGGGGGAAGCGGCCTCTATGAGATGGACGGCTTCCGCGACCGGAGCGAGGTGGCGGTGGAGACGCCCTTCGGGCCGCCCTCGGACAACCTCGTGATCGGGACGCTGGAGGGGAAGCGGGTGGCCTTCCTGCCCCGCCACGCCCGCGGGCACCGCCTGCTGCCGGGAGAGCTGAACTTTCGGGCCAACATCTTCGCCCTGAAGGCCCAGGGAGTGGAATGGATCCTGTCCGTCTCCGCGGTGGGCTCTTTGAAGGAGGCCTACGCGCCGCTGCACATGGTGATCCCCGACCAGTTCGTGGACCGCACCACCCAGCGCGCGAGCAGCTTCTTCGGCCGCGGGCTCGTGGCCCACGTGGCCTTTGCCCATCCCTTCTGCCCCAACCTCTCGCGCGTGATGGCGGACGCCTGCTCGGAGGCGGGGGTCACCTTCCACGTGGGGGGGACCTACCTCTGCATCGAAGGGCCGCAGTTCTCCACCCGGGCCGAGTCCGAGCTTTACCGCTCCTGGGGGATGGACGTCATCGGCATGACCAACCTGCAGGAGGCCAAGCTGGCCCGGGAGGCCGAGATCTGCTACTCGACCCTGGCCATGGTCACCGACTACGACTGCTGGCACCCCGAGCATGACTCCGTGACCGCGGAGTACATCATCGGCAACCTGGGCAAGAACGCGGCCGCTGCCCAGGCCGTGCTCAAGGCGGCCCTGCGCCATCTCCCCATCCCCCGGGGCTGCGAGTGCGCGGAGGCCCTGAAGTTCGCGCTCGTGACCCCCTCCCACCTGGTCCCGGATGAGGTCAAGCGGGAACTGGCCCCCGTCATCGGCAAGTACATCTCCTAGCGGGAACGCATGGCCATCCTGGTCGTGGGCAGCGTGGCGTACGACACCGTGGAGACCCCCTTCGGGCGGGCGGAGCGGGTCCTGGGGGGCAGCGCGTCCTTCTTCGCGGTGGCTGCCTCCTTCTTCGCCCCCGTGAACCTGGTGGGGGTGGTGGGGCGGGACTTCGGAGAGGCGCAGCTCGCCGCCTTCCGCGGGCGCCCGATCGACCTAGAGGGCCTGGAGCGCATGGAGGGGGAGACCTTCCACTGGCAGGGCAAGTACTCCTACGACCTCAACTCCCGCGAGACCATCTGCACCGACCTCAACGTCTTCGAGTTCTTCAAGCCCAAGATCCCCGCCCGCTATCGCAACTCCGCCCACGTGTTCCTGGGCAACATCGATCCCGTCCTGCAACGGGAGGTGCTGGCCCAGGTGGACCATCCCCAGGTCGTGGCCTGCGACACCATGAACTTCTGGATCTCGGGGAAGCCCCAGGAGCTCAAGGAGACCCTGCGGCGGGTGGACATCCTGCTCCTGAACGACGCGGAGGCCCGGCAGCTCTCGGGAGAGTGGAACATCGTGAAGGCGGCCCGGGCCATCCGGGCCATGGGCCCCAAGACCCTGGTCGTGAAGAAAGGGGAGCACGGCGTCCTCATGTTCTCCGACGCGGGCACCTTCGCCGCTCCCGCCTACCCCCTGGAGAAGGTCTTCGACCCCACGGGGGCGGGCGACACCTTCGCGGGGGGCTTCCTGGGCTATCTCGCGGCCGCGCCCGCGGGGGCGGGAGACGGCGTGCTGCGCCAGGCCGTGATCATGGGAAGCACGCTCGCCTCCTTCTGTGTCGAGGCCTTCAGCCTCGACCGCCTGCTCACCCTGACCCGCCCGGAGATCGACGAGCGCTTCCGGCTCTTCACGAGCCTGACCCACTTCGACAACATCTGAGGGAGTCGCGCGCGGGTCCCGCCGCGCTTGGGGGGGGGAGCCTCGGGGGCGGGCTCCGAAATCAGTTCAGCTTCGGGCCCGACTCCAGCATCGTGTTCACGATGGTGAGGAGCTTGTTCGCGGTGAACGGCTTGTTGATGTACATGATGGCGCCGGACTCGAAGCCCTCGGCCAGGGCCTCCCCGCCCCCCTTGGCGGTCAGGAAGATCACGGGCACGTCCTTCAAGCGGGGATCCTCCTTGATCTTGCGGCAGACGGTGAAGCCGTCCACCTCCGGCATCATCACGTCCAGGAGGACGAGGTCGAAGACGTGGTCGGCGAGCAGCTTCAAGGCCTCCGCGCCCCCGCCCGCCCCCGTCACGTCGAAGCCCTTCTGCTCCAAGATGGTCCGCTCGAGGCTCAGGATGTTCTCGTCATCGTCCACGACAAGGATCCTCTTGGCCATCAGGACCTCCGCCCGGCCTTGTCCGAGTGGCAGGGATTCTAACAAGGCAAGCCGGTCATTGTCAGCATACATAATATTCGCCCCTCAGGGCTGCCGAGCCCGCGCGCGGCGGAGGCCCTTCAGGATCGACTCCATCTCCCACAGGAAGAACCAGAGCGTCTGGGGACGGACCTCGAGAGCGGCCAGGGCCCGCGCCGCGTCGGCGAGGCGGCGGACCCCGGCCGACGTGTCCTCCCCGGGGCGCGTCCAGCGGTCTAGGTAGACCCGCACCAGCGTCTCGTCGCCGTCATCCCAGGCGTCGCGGCGCGCGGCCAGGAACCGGCGGGCCCGGGCCGCCTCCCGCGGGCTGCCGATCAGCCGCTTCGCGTCCGCCCCCGCAGCCACCGCCTCCAGTCCTTGGAGCCGCCGCTCCAGAAGGCGGAGGAAGCCGGCCGCTGCGCGCGGCCGGGGCAAGGCCCCGCGGACCTTCGCCACGAGCGGATGGGGGCCCGCGCGCGTGCGGGTTCGGCGCCGCTCCTGATCCACAGTGCGGGCTTAGTAGAACGAGACGTCGAAGGCGTTCGAGCGGATCCCATCCACGGTGGCGTAGACGTTGGTGGTGCCGGGGGCGAGGCCGAACATGGTCGGGTTGTAGGCGCTGCCCCCGTGGCCGACCCAGAAGCTCGTGTTGCTGTAGGTCCACACGGGGTCGCTCTTGGCCTGGGTGGCCTGGCCGTGCCCGTCCTTGGGCGTCACGTCGAGGCGAATGACGCAGCCCACGGCGGCGCTCGTGGAGGCGGGAAGGACCTGGCCGTTGCAGTACACCCCCTCGACCTTCGCGTCGGCGCGGGCCACGGGGTTGGTGTTGTTGGGGATGTCGGCGCCGGTCCCGTTCCCGGGCGGGGCGCTCGGGTCGGGCGTCGGGTTCGCGGGCGGGACCGCGGTCGGCCTAGGGGTGGGAGCCGGCGCCACCGGGATGGGATTGACGGCGGTGGGCACACCCGGCGACCCCGGGGAACGGCCCGTCTGCTCCTCGCTGTGCGTCTGGCAGCCCAGAAGGGCGAGAGCGGCCGAGATCGCGACCAGACTGAGTTTTCCCACGCCCGCCTCCCGACGACACCCTGTGAATAGTACCGCCACTAGACCCCCGGGCCGCGGTGCCCGGGGTCACACTCAGGGGATCTGGCTCTGGTCCACGGTGATCGCCCCGCAGACCCCGGTCTTCAAAATGCAGGCTTCGAACGTCCCCCCCTTGAAGGCCATCACCAGGAACTGGTTGTCGGGATGGTTCTCGCAGGGCCCGCCCACGCAGGGCTGGCCGTTGTAGTCCCAGGTGGGCCCCACGCGTCCGGTGTCGGGAGATATCCCCACCACCAGGGCGTCGCACGCCGTGTGCTGGGGATGACCCTCGGGACGCGTCGGGCAGTAGCGGCGCCCATCCGTGAACCCGATCTGCTGGCAATAGGCGGCGTCCGGGCCGACCAGCGGCGTCGAGTCCAGGATCAGGCGATTGGCGCCCACGATGTGGACGGTGACGTTGATGCGGGTGACCGGCCCCGGTGTGGGGTTCTTGCAGGAGGAAGGATCGACCCCGCTCCCGGGGTCCGGCGTGGGGCCGGGCGCGGGTGTGGCGCCGGGTGTGGGCGCGGGGTTGGGAGTCGGGGACCCGGGTGAGGGTGACGGTTTGGGGGTGGGGCTCGACCCGGGTGTGGGGGTCGGCACGGGTGTGACGGGCAGAGGAGTCGCGCCCGGGAGCGGCACCCCCACGCTGGGGTTTGACCGCGTGGGAAGCACTTCCGTGAGGAGGGTCTGGCTGCAGCAGACCAGGCTGACCGCCGCCAGCCCCAAGAGCACTGTTCTCCACATAGACGACCCCTTCGCGCTAGAAAGTGCTTCATATGGTCCGCCATAACTGTCCTTGCTGTCAACCTTTTTCTGCTATTTTGGGGCGAGGCTGGCCCGGACGATTTCGGCCGCCCGCGCGGAGGCCCCAGGCGGCCCCAGGCGCCGCCGGACCTCGCCGAGCGCCTCCCTCATGCCCTGGAGCCGTGCCGGATCGCCCAGAAGGGCCACCGCTTCCGCCGCGACCCTTTCCGGCGTGAAGGCGCCCTGGATAAGCTCGGGCACTACCCGCTTCCCGGCAATGAGGTTGGCCATGGCGACATGGGGGACCCGGACCAAGGGACGGCCCAGGGCATAGGTGAGGGCCGAGAGGCGGTAGACCACGATCATGGGCGTACCCAAGAGGGCCGCCTCCACGGTCGCGGTGCCGGAGGCCACGAGGGCGAGGGTGGCCGCACCCAGGACGGCGTGGGTCTTGTCCTGGACGAGGCGGACGGGGAGGCCCCGAAGCTCGGCCTCGAGCGCGGCGAGGTCGATCGAGGGCGCGGCCGCGAGCAGGAACTGCGCGTCGGGCCGGGCCCGGGCGAGGAGGCGGAGGGCCCCCAGAAGGGGGGGGAGGTTGTGGGCGATCTCCTTCTTGCGGCTCCCGGGCAGCACGGCCACGAGCGGCCGAGAGGGGTCCAGACCGAGGCCGCTCAAGAAGGCGGCGCGGTCGGGCGCGGGCCGCACCAGATCCACCAGCGGATGACCCACGAAAGTGACGGGAACGCCCGCCTCCTTATAGAGGGCTTCCTCGAACGGAAAGATG
>DATMQU010000421.1:0-5141 GCA_035566715.1 Vicinamibacteria bacterium | reverse complement strand
GGTTGTGGGCGAGGGCCACGATCGTGCGCACGGTCGCCCCCCCTTCTCCCTTGGGCCCCATGAGCCCCACGAAAGAGCGGTCGATCTTCAAGGTGTCGATGGGAAAGCGGTGAAGGAGGCTCAAACAGGAGTAGCCCATCCCGAAGTCGTCCACCGACACCCGGACCCCGAGCTCCTTCAAGCGAGCTAGCATTGCCGCCGCGGCGTCGGCGTTCTCCATGATCACGGTCTCCGTGATCTCCAGGCGCAGGCAATCGCCCCTCATGCCCGTCTCCGCGAGCACATCGCGCACCTGCTCCACGAGGTCGCTCTGGGCGAGTTGGCGGGCGGAGAGGTTCACGCTAATGGAGAGGGAGCGGTCCGGGCCAAGTCGGTCCTGCCATTCCCGGCCCTGCCGGCACGCTTCCCGCAGCACCCAGTTGCCCAGGGGAACGATCAGCCCCGTCTCCTCGGCTACGGCAATGAACTCCGCGGGCGGAACGCGTCCCCGCGTGGGATGGTTCCAGCGCACGAGGGCCTCGAAGCCGGCCAGATCCCCCGCAGGGAGGGAGATGATGGGCTGGTAGCTGAGGACGAACTCCCCTCGCTCCACCGCCCGCCGGAGGTCGGTCTCGATCTGGAGCCGAGCCACGGCGCGCAGGTGCATGGTCCGATCAAAGACCTCGTAGCGAGCACGGCCCTGGGCCTTGGCTCGGTAGAGCGCGGTGTCCGCGTCCCGCAGCACATCCTCGGGGCGATCGTAGCCGGTGGCGCTCACCGCAATTCCGATGCTCGCGGTCGTGAAGACTTCTTGCTGGCCCACGGAGAAGGAGCGCCGCAGCTCCTCTCCGATCCGGCCCGCCACGCGGGTGGCGTCGCTCACTCCCCCCACGTCCTCCAGCAGCACCGCAAACTCGTCGCCCCCCAGGCGGGCCACGGTGTCCTCGGGCCGGAGGGTGGCCGAGAGCCGGCGGGCAATCCCGACCAGGAGTTCGTCCCCCACCGTGTGGCCCAGGCTGTCGTTGATCACCTTGAAGCGGTCCAGATCCAGGAAGAGCACCGCGAAGCCGTCCTTCCCGTGCCGCTTGGCCCGTTCCACCACGCGGTCGAGCCGGTCCATGAAGAGCGCGCGGTTGGGGAGTCCGGTCAGGAGGTCGTGGAAGGCATCGTGGATGAGCTGCTCCTCCATGGCTTTGTGGCGCGTGATGTCGGTCAGGGAGCCGGCCAGGCGGGTCGCCCGCCCGAACTCGTCGCGCACGGCCAGCCCCCGGCAAAGCATCCAGCGGTAGGTGCCGTCCTGGTGGAGGACGCGGTGCTCGCTCTCGAAGTGTGCGTTCATGCCCTCAAGGTGGGAGACGATCTCCATGCTCAGCCGGTCCCGATCCTCGGGGTGGGTGCGGCGGAACCACTCGCTGGGGTGGGTGGAGATCTCTGCCTCTCCTGGGCCGAGCATCTCCTTCCAGCGGGGGGAGAAGTAGACCTCGCCCCCGACCAGGTCCCAGTCCCAGAGCCCATCGTTGGCCCCGCGCGCGGCCAGGGCATAGCGCTCCTCGCTCGCTCGCAGTGCGGCCTCCGCGCGCTTCCGCTCCGTGATGTCGATCTCCACCGCGAGGACGCAAGCCTCGCCCCCCAGATCGATGGTCTCCGCGGAGGTCAGCATGACCCGCCGGTCGCCACTCTTGGTGCGGAGCACGTACTCCTTGTTTCGAAGCGTGCCCTCCACCTGCAGGAGGCGCCGGAGCCGCTCCCATTCCATCGGCTCCGCCCACAGGGCCAGCTCCAGCCCCGTCCGGCCCACGACCTCCTCGCGCGTGAACCCCCCCACTCGGAGGAAGGTCTCGTTGATCTCCAGGAAGCGCCCCTCTCCAAACGTACTGATGGTCACGCAGCCCGGGCTCGACCGAAAGGTTTTCGAGAACTTCTCCTCCGAGACGCGCAGGGCGTCCTCCGCGCGCCGGCGCAGCGCGGTCTCGAGCTCCAGGCGTTGGTTGGCGGCCCGCAGCTCGCCACTGCGCATCTCGGCCAGGATCTCGAGCCTCCCGCGGGTCTCACGCAACGCCTCCTCCGCGCGAAGCTGGTGGAGCTCGGCGCTCGCTAGGTCGGCGTGGCTCAACAGCATCTTCTCTGCCCGGCCCGGGTCCGCGAGCGGCTTGGTGTCCATGAGGGCGATCCAGGCTGGGCGTCCCTCACCCCGCAAGGACACGCCCAAGTAGCTCTCCAGGTCGGACTCTCCGACGATGGGCCCGGGTGTGAAGTGCAGCCGCACTCCCCGGGGGTAGCAGACGGTGCCTCCGGCCGCCACCTCCCGGCAGGGCATCTGCTGCAGCGGGTACTCGACGTTGGGGGCGATCTGCCCGTGCGCGCAGACCGCCAGCGTGCGGGCCAGCCCACCCGTGCCCGTTGCCTCCGCCACGAAGACGTAGGGCACGTCCAGTGCCCCGGCCAGTTCCCGGACCAGAGAAGCCAAGAAGATCGGACCTGTCAGCGGTAACCCCTCACCGACGTGCTCCTTCGCGACCGCTCGTGGCCATCCCCCTGCCTGCTGCCCACTTGTCGGACCCTCGCCTGCCATCAGCATGACCCCACGCCCCACTGCCACCCCCTCACGACGCCCGGCTCAACACCCGTCTCGAAACGCCAGCTGCCGGGTCGCGTCGATCATGGTTCTGCAACCCGCTTGCCAGGCCTCGCCTGAAGGAGGTGGAGGGTGGTCATCGTTGATAGGACGGGCCTTGCCGCCAAGGGGGGGCGGCCCGCTGCCGGCAGTGTCCGGGATCCGGGATCACGTCTTCCGGGACTCAGGACGGCTTCGGCGGAGGCAGGAGCAGAGGGAGCGGCCAGCCTGAGCTTCGGGCTTTAGGCCCGGTGTGAGGGCGTGTCGCCCGACGGCGTGATCGAGCACCCTCGGCAGGCACGGGGGACGGGCAGGGACAGCGCGAAGAGCTAGAGCTGGCTCCAGAGAAGACACCGAAGGCGCGGAGGGGGCATCCTCATCCGCAGCTCCCCTGGTCCCGTCTCCTCTCGCCCGGCCCGGGTGAAGAGGCCTTCGCCAGCATGGACGCAGGGATCAGGGGCAGGGGGACCACGTCGTCCACCGCCCCCCGCACGATGGCCTCCCTGGGCATGCCGAAGACAACACAGCTCGCCTCGTCCTGGGCGATTGTGGAGGCACCCGCTCGCTTCATGGCCAACAAGCCCTCCGCTCCGTCGGCCCCCATCCCGGTCAGGATCACCCCCACCGCGTTGGAGCCGGCGGCGGCCGCCACCGACCGGAACAAGACATCGACGCTCGGTCGGTGACGGGAGACGAGGGGGCCATCCGTAACTTGCACCGCGTAGTGCGCCCCGTCGCGGATCACGGCGGTGTGGCGATTGCCGGGAGCGATGAGAGCACGGCCCTCCGTGACGCGGTCGCCGTGGGCCGCCTCCTTCACCTCTATGCGGCAGGACTGATTGAGCCGGTCAGCGAAGGCCTTGGTAAAGACCTCCGGCATGTGCTGGACGATGACCAGCCCGGGGCAGTCTGGGGCCAGGCTCTCCAGAATGGCGCGCAGGGCCTCGGTCCCGCCCGTCGAGGCGCCAATGGCGAGCACGCGGTCGGTCGTGACCCGCAGACGGGGGCCAGTAAACGCCGGGAGGAAGCCGGCCGCGTGCCCCCGGTGGCCGGGCGAGGGGGCGGGGTGCGAGCGCGGCCGGAGGCGGGCGGCAGCCGCCCCCCGCAGGGCTTCTTCGAGCGCGACCGCGGAGTCCTGGAGGAACTCGCGGATCCCCAGCCGGGGCTTGGCCACCACTGCCACCGCGCCCTCTTCCATGGCCTGGAGCGCTCCTTGCGTCCCCGCCCCCGCGAGACCGGAGCAGACCACGACGGGGATCGGATCCTCGGTCATGATCTTGCGCAAGAACGACAGGCCGTCCATCCGGGGCATCTCCAGGTCGAGAAGGATCACGGATGGTCGCGACTGGGCCATCTTCTGCATCGCGATCAGCGGGTCCGAAGCCACGGCCACGCTGAATCCCACCCTCTGCAGGATCGCGGTCATGACCTGTCGGACGACCGCGGAGTCGTCGACGACCAGCACCTCCAGACGCTCCTGAGCGCGGAGAGCCCTCATGTCTGAGGCCCTTCCGTAGGAGCATAGACGGTCGGGCCCGCGCTGCGCATGCGGGCGTTCAGGCCCGCCACGGTCTCCGAGTGTCCCAGGAACAAATAGCCCTGAGGGCCCAGTCGGTCTATCAACCGGCCCATGACCCGCGCTTTGGTGGTAGCGTCGAAATAGATGAGAACGTTCCGGCAAAAGATCAGATCGAAACGATCCGCGAGCGAGAACGCGTCCGCGTTCAGATTGAGTCGCTGGAACCGCACGCGGGAGCGTATTTCGGGACCCGCCTTCATATTTCCCGCTTGCGGCCCCGTGCCCTTGAGCATGAAATCCTTGAGGTACGGGGCCGGGATCTCCTTGGCCTTGGCCAGCGGCCAGACCGCGGACCGGGCCTTCTCCAAAGCACGGGTGGAGAGGTCCGTGGCCAGGATGTCGATTTCCCATCCCGAGGAGGGCGGGAACCGGGCCAGGAAGGACATGGCCAGGGAATAGGGCTCCTCGCCGGTCGAGCAACCCGCACTCCAAACCCGCACGCGCCGCGGCATTCTTGCACTCTCGTTTCGCGCGACCCACTCTGGGAACACCCGGCTCTCGAGGAAGCTAAACTGCTTTGGTTCGCGGAAGAAATGGGTTTCGTTAGTGCAGATGCAGTCCAGCATCCGCACCCGTTCCTTTTCGTCGGACTCCACGAGCCGGTAGTAGGCCCCATAGTCGAGCCCGAGCTCACGGAGCCGCCGCGCCAGCCGCCCTTCCACAAGGGCTTTCTTGGCGCGGGAGAGGTGGATGCCCGCCTCCCGGTGGATGAGGGCCTGAAAGAGTCGGAAATGGCGCTCCGACAAGGGCGCCGGACCATGCCGGAGGCCCCGGAGGCCGGTCGAGGTTCCTTCGCTCACCATCGCCTCATCACCACTATCGTGGGCTTCCCGCCCCCGCCTCCATCCGCCGCTCCTCTTTCCAACTCCCTGGCGGTGCTTATCCCAGTTGGTGGCTCCATGCGCTCGGCCGAGCCCCCCGGCTCAGAAGCGAACGAAGCCCTTCTCCGCCCGCTCCCGAACCGAACCC
>DATMQU010000420.1:0-9473 GCA_035566715.1 Vicinamibacteria bacterium | reverse complement strand
AGCGACCGAGGAATCCCGTCTCCTGGGCGGGCGGCCGGCCGGCGCCGAAGAAGAGACCGCACGAGCACAGCCGGAGGCAAGAAAGCCACACCGGCCTACCGACGGGACGGCTAGAAATAAACACGCCCTGGACTCTCCGGGTCCTTAAGACCGGGGCGGCCGGATGCGGCCTTCAGCGGGACGGTACGACGCAGCCTCGGAGTGCTCCGCTCGACGCGGGTGGTCGAGGGGAAGCGGTAGAATCCGTGGACGGGGCAGCATGGGCGGTAGACGCACCGCGGTGGCTCACTCGGGAGGTGACGGGGGCGGTCCTTTCGCGAGACGCACCCCCTGGGCCCTCAAATAAACGACGCCATCGATCGTCTCCGGTTTCCCCGTGACCTCTAGCCAGCGACTGGTGTCGCTCTTCAGCGTCACGTCCAGGCTCCAACCCGACCCCTTGGGCTCCTTGCCGACGACCCAGACCGCGTAGGCGCCCTCTTTGATGACCCAGTCCAACGGACTGCGCTCGCTTCTTGCGGGCAGGTCGCCGTACAGATTCCGGCCCCTAAACTGCCCGAGGATCCGGACCTTCCGGTTCACAAACTGACCGGGGCTGAAGACGAGGGACTCCAGCGTCAGGTAGTCCTGGCTCCCGGGCAGGACTCCTCGAAAGTCGGTGAGGTCGACGACCTTCCAGAACGTGATCGACTGTGGCGGCATGCTGCCTTGTCGCTTTGGAAGGGGGGGTAGAAGCGGATCCTCTAATTTGCTCTGAAGAGGATCCTCGTTGTCCGGGAGGGGGCGGACCAAGCCGACGATTTCGACCTCACGGCCGAGGAAGTTGTTGGCCTCGCTCGCCATCTCGGGGACTGGGATCCCAAGCACTCTCACCGCTCCCGGCCCCTCGAGCAGGTAGTACCCACCGCCGAACCCATCCACGACCGCCTTGGTGCGAACCGCTCTCTTCCTGTAGTTCCCCACCCCGCGCGCGATTTCCTCGAGTTCCATCACCGCGGGCATGCCGTAAGTCGAGTCATAGGTCCCACCCACGTCAGGCGCTTTTGGCTGGGCCCTGCACGGAAGGGGGGTACCGATCACGAGGGCCAGGAGGACAGCAGCGAAAAGGGCTCGCTGCGCGCGGACCGTCGCGACTTCCTTGGAGACCTGGCTCGCGAGCTCCCGAGCAGACTCTTCGGGGTTTGTGGCCTGGGTCGAGACCCTGAGGGGCGTCGTCGCCGTCGCGTCCCGCACTCGGATTCCCTTGAGGGTGCCGGCTCCCTCCACTCGCTGTCGGCTCACCTGCCTTCCGACTCTGGCATTTCTGGTTCTCAAAGTCGAGCGCTGACCCTAGAACTGCCGCGGCCGTTCGGTGGTCTCGCCTCTTGACCCCCGCGGCAGGTTTATTTGTGCGGCCGGGCGGGGGTGGTTGGCCGAGGGGCGGGCCCGACCCGCGGAAGGCGCGTGAGGCCCAGAAGCGGAGCGATCGTCTTGCCTTCCGTCACCATCTCGAGATGACCGTACTGCGACCGGAGATACTCGACCCGGGCAAGCCGTTCACGAGCGGTGAACCCCGCGGCGCTCTCCGGAATCGCCCCGCGACGGGCGGCGGATGGAAGCCCCTCGACCAGCCGCTCCGATTCCTCGGCGGTGTCGGCGGCGACTACGATCAAGCGCCCCCGGCTAGTCCGGAACCAATCCCTCACCGCGGTCACCGTGTCGGCGCCGTAGACGGCGTCCAGGAGGATCACCTGACTGACCCGCGGGTTCTTGAGCCATGGAACGAGGGTCCGGTGGGCGCCGCTGTGCCCGACGACCACCACGGGTCCGGGCGGCCAAGTCCGGTGGATGCTCGAGCCCGCGGCGCTCAAGAGCTCGTTCAGGCTCGGGAAACGGACGGTGTCCTCAGAAGAGGCAGGGGCTTCGGGGACGACGAAGACCGCGTTGCGCCGACTCGCCTGAAACTGCCGCGCGAGCCCGTGCCGTTCCCACGCCCCGTCGGCGTCGACGGCGTAGCCGTGAACGTAAACGACGATCCCCGCCGTGCGGCGATCGTAGAGCGGTGGGCACCAGACATGGACCGGCCCCCGTGATGTCCGAACGCGCCAGTGCTCGCCGCCGACGATCTTGTCCTTAGCGATCCCGCTCGCCGCGTTCGGAGCTGAGCCGGCGGGAATCACGACCATCAGCAGGGGAATGACCGCCCGCGCCAACTGCCCGATGGTCCCTCCCCCGCGGGTCAGCATGATAGGCCGACATATAAGAGGCGGTGGGAGTGAGGTCTGGGTTCGGGAGTCAGGAGAGGCAAACTCCTTTGGAATTAGCGCGTCGCCGCTCTCAAGTCATCGCTCACGAAGGCAAACATCTCCCCATTGTAACGGGGGCGAGGCGTCGTCCGGACCAGGCTGGGCCTCGCTTGGGTCCGCCAGGGTCGCGGCCGACCCGTAAGAGCCGGGCAATCACGAGCGCTGAGTCGCTACCTCGAACAAGAGGCGCTCGCTCAACAACTTCCCGCCTTGGAGCGCTTGACCGCACGCGACCCCGGCGGCCGGTTGCCACAAGCACAGGCTGCTCAAGGCTGGTCCATGCCTATTGGACCCAACCCGGCATCCGGCCGTAGTACCCTTCCCACGCTGACTCGCGGACATTAGACGGGCGCTGAGGCCACGAATGCCGAAGGTAAGGGCCCACCTGGAGCGGTCTCGGACTCCTACTAGCGGAGAAAAGGGCGGGAGCGGGAAACGGATATCCACTAAATGGCGGGATTGCTCGGCACGGTCTCGGAGCCTCTGTACGAAAACAGTGGACAGCCACCTGTGAGGACGCGCACAGTTCGCTAACCGCACAAGCCGGATGTTATGGATGAGGAGCGTGTCGTGACCCACCAGCCCTACTCGGCGATGTGGCGCGTGCCCCTGCAAGAGAGGTGTCGTCTTGAGGGAGCAGGCTTAGCCGCCGCGGGTGCGCTCTGTAACCTCAGTCTGGGCGGCGCTTACGTCGCCGTGAACCCAGTGCCAAGAGTAGGCGCGAACGTGCTGCTGTCCTTTGCTCTGCCGGGCAAAGCGGGGTCCATCGCGGTAGAGGCGGTGGTCTGCTGGGACAATTCGGGCCGCCAGGCCCCAGGGCTGCCGTCCGGGTGCGGCCTCGAGTTCCTCGCCCCGGCCTGGGCGGACCGGTCGCGCATCGAGGCTACCGTGAGAGCCTCCACGGGCTCGGCCGGGCCGCACGCCGGGTCTGGGCCGACGGTTCAGGAATGAGGGTCGGGCGCTTCCGAGCCCGTCCCTGAGGGCCTTTCGAGGGCACCAAGTCCAATTGGGGGTAGTGGGTCAGTTGACCCACTACCAGACTTAGGGGCCGCTCGACCACTGGGCAACGCCCGCTACCCCCCAAGCGCCCGTCAAGCGGAGTTCTATCGAGAGCCAGGAGAGGCGGCGTCGGTGGCGGCTTGCCGCTCCCGGGGGGCCCCCGGCGGTCGATCGCTTACGGTAAACAGCTTGCCGTTGAGGAGGTACAGGCGCTGCTGCTCTTCGCGGTTGAAGGGGCGCGCGCCCCGGCGGCCGAAGACCCCGAGCTGGTTGCCAGTCTCGTCCACCGCCCGGTCCCGGTCGAGCCCGCGCGAGAGTACGAGCGCCGGCCCGTGGGTCGGGTAGGTCGCCACCAGCAGCGGAGTCGGGCGCGGGCTGAAGCCGTAGGCCCCCGGGGTGTCGTTGGCGGAGATGACCTGCACCACGCGCAACCCGTTCTTCCCGTCGGCCACGTAGGCGAACGCGCTGCCGTTGGTCATCCCGATCTTCACGTCGTTGGCATCATTGATGAGGCCGCCCGCGTTCCAGAGCTGTTCCAGGCGCGGCCGCTCCGGCCTCTCCACGTCCACGATCGCCAGGCCTTGGCTCCCCGCGGCCACGTAAGCGTAGGTGCGCGCCAGGTAGATCGCGCGCGCATCCCGGAGCGGCACCACCGCACCCGCCACCACGCGCGGCGAGGACGGGAAGGTCACGTCGAGGACCTTGAGGCCCTCGGAATCGAGAACGAACGCATAGCGAAACTGGACGGCCACCGCCCGGGGCCCCCGGAGGGGCGCCCCCACCTGGCTCACCAGCCGCGGCTTGAGGGGGTCGTCCAGATCGAGGACGACGATGGCGCGGGGCGTGGTTACGTAGCCGATCGTCCCCGCGATGGTCATGGAGGTCGCGCCGGAGAGCGCTCCGCCTTCGTTGAAGGTGCCGGCGCGCCGGATGAAGTTGTTCCGGGGGTCACCGTCGATGAGGGTGCGCAGAGGGCCCACCACGACGAGCCCCTCCTCGCGGTCGGTGACGTACGCGTAGTTGTAGAGGGGATGGACGGGCTGCTCCTGGTTGGCGGGAGCCACCTTCCGCTCCGGGTCCATGGTCATGGTGGTGGGGAGCGCCACCGAGCTCGCGTCCCTGGTGCTCACGTAGAGCTTCTGGCCGAGCGGGGAAACCGGGGCTGAGACCATGCGCTCGGAGAAGCCCTTGTTGTCGACCTGGGCCACGTCGTAGACCCGGAGGCCCTGGTGGCCCTCGGCCGCGAACAGGTACTCGCCCCGCAGCTGCAGCGAGACGACGTCACCGCCGTGGTGGTAGCTCTCCTTGAGTTTCTCCCCCCGGGCCTTGTGGGCCTTGTACTCGGCCGGGTAGGCCAGCTCGTGCAGATGGCTGCCGATGACGGCCTGGGGCTCCTCGTGCTCGGTCACCACCACCGCTTCGAACCCGTGGGGACCCTCCCCGACGTAGGCGTAGCGTCCGATGAAGTTCACGAGGCCGGTGCCCTGCATCAGGAGCTGGGCGATCCAGGCGTTGTTGTCGCCACTCTCCGCGACGTGACAATCGGTGCAGGTCTTGGTCTCCCTCGCGCGCACCGTATGCGGCACGTAGGTCGAGAAGGCGGTCCCCGCGAATCCCCCGGAGGAGGTGGTCTGCTGCTGCGAGTAGATCCACTCCCGGTTCTGGTTCTGGGACGAGACAAGGACCGCGCAGGCGGAGCGGGCGGGGGCGATACGGCTCTTGGTGACCGTGCCATCCCTGGCCAGGAAGTAGCTGTCGTCCCGCAGGGTTTGGAAGTTGTAGCTGATGGAGTTGCGGCTGTCGCCGCCCTCGTCGTGGAGCATGGGCTTCTTTTGGTTGGCCTTCTGCGAGAGGTGGCACCCGAAGCAGCTCGTGGTCCAGGCCGAGTGGCAGGCGTAGCAGGTCATCCCGGAGTTGGCGTGGGCCAGCGCCTTCGGGTCCACCGTCGCGCTGCCCCAGGTCTTGCCGTCACGCAGGATGGTCTTGGCCAGGCGCGACTTCTCGTTGTAGCTCGGGCTGCCGGGAGTGATGGAATCCACCACCTGCTTGATCTCCCACTCGACGCCGTCGGTGACCATGCTCCTCTGCGTGATCTTGCCCCGGCGGCTCGTGAACCGGGGCTGGCCGAAGGGGGTCGAGAGCGCCGAGAGGTCCGTGCCCGGCGACGCGGGGCCGGTGGTGATGAGGGTAGCCGGGGCGGTGATGGTGCCGTGGCAATCGATGCAGTCGATCTCGATGGCGGCGCGCGGCTCGGCATAGAGCTTGCCGTTGCCGTGGCTGTCCTGCTTGAAGTGGCAATCGACGCAGTGCATGCCCTTCTCGAGGTGGATGTCCTTCAGGTGGACGGCCTTGCCGAACTTCTGGGGGTCCTCGGCCGACACCACGTTGCCCTCGCGGTCGAGCAGGTTGCCCTTGCGATCCTTGCTAAAGACGGCCCGGTAGACCCAGCCGTGGCCGTGGAAGTCGGCGAACTGGGTGTTCTTGAGCTTTGGATTGAGGGTCGAGACATCGGACAGGAAGTTCCGGTCGGACCAGAGCCCACGGAGGGCCGAACCCTCGGGGTTGTCACGCTCGAGCGCGTCCTGCAGGGCGGCGGTTAACTTCCTGGGCTCCTTGGGGTACATGACCTGGCCGTCCACTTCGTTGTCCCACCAGGTGTAACCGAGGTAGGTGGTGACCATGTTTGTCCCCGGATGCATGTGGCAGGTGATGCATTGGCTGGTCGGGATGGCGCGGGTGAAGGCGTGCTTCAAGGGATGGCCGGAGCGGTCCTTGGCGATGACCGGGTCCTTGGTCTGGGTCGTCCCCCGGTTTCCAAACTCGGCGTAGGGACCCGAGTTCGTCTTCGCGCGGTCGTTCGCGTAGACCACGTGGCAGGCCGAACAGCCGCTCGACCGGAAATCCCCGGGGTGGTCGTTCGTTCCCAGGAGCGACATCATGGGGTCGAGAAGCCGTGTCTTCTGCGCCCCCAGGAGCACGGGGTCGGTCCGGTTGAGCGTCCCGGGGCCCCGGGGCGAGAGGCCCTTGTCGGGCCTGCCGGGGTCTTCGAAGGGATCGGGCAGGCCTACCTCGGGCCGGCGGCGGCCGCCCCGTTCGAAGATCCGGAATGGGTTGCCGGGCTGGCCGAGTTCCCAGCGCGGAAACGGCACGAGGGCGGGGACCACCCCTTTGTCGCGGGTCTCGTCGGCGGAAGGAGGGGGGACGGTCTTGATCATGCGGGGGAGGCCGTCGGAGCCGTAGCTTTCGCCCACGATGGGGTCCTTGCCGGGGAGGACTCCGTTGTTGTAGAGGGCAGCCGCGTAGAGCATCCCGCCGTGGGTCATCATGCTCTTGGAGACGTTCTGGACCTCCTCGCTGTGGCAGGGCGCGCAGGCGGTGGGAGCGGCGCGCAGGTCGCCCGGGTTCACGAACCGAACAAACTCGAGGCTCTCCTGGAGGAGGGCGGTGTAGGATCGCTCCGGGTTCGCGGCCGACTTCCAGACCTCCGGGTGCGTCGGCGCGACGTGGGCCTGGCGCCGCGCGTCCTCGTACTCCCTCGAGCCGGAGTCGCCCGCGCCCTTTGCGGCCGCGTTCCCACCGTGGCAGTCCACACAGCCCAGGCGCACGGAGGGGGAGGTGTGCATGGTCTTGGCGTCGGTCTCCTTGTGGCAGGAGAGGCAGCCTGCGCTCTTGCGGTCGGCCTCCTCCTGGGACTGCGTGGAGAGCGTAGCGGGGCCCTCGGCCCCGCCGCTTGACGAGCGGCCGAGGACGAAGGCGCTCATGACGAGAGCGCAAACCACCACCAGCACCGCACGGCGCGTCGCAGCACCCTCCGACACCTGGGACCCCCTTCCGTCAGTACGTCAGCTTCACCTGCACGAACGTGTTGAATAAGCTCCTGCTGCGGGCCCCGCAGCCGGGAACCCCGCAGATCGACGAGTAGATGTCGTCGAAGCCCTTGCCGGGCAGGAGGCCCGTGACCCCGGTCGTGATGACCACGTTCTCGCTCAGCATCGGCCGGTAGAGCAGGCCGCCCCCCAGGTCGAAGCCGATGTCCTTGTGGATCCCCGGCTGGAAAAGCAGCAGCTCTAGGGAGCCGGTCTTGTTGAACCGCAGGTAGTTCGCGTTCAGGACCGCCTTCAGCTTGGGCGTGAGCGCCAAGTCGGCGGCCGCGTTGAGCACCAGGATGCCCGGGTTCACGAAGCTGGCCTGGCCCTCGAACTTGTTGCTGCGGAGGCTGGGGATCAGGCTGTCCGGGGTCTTGAGCAGGACCCCGGTTTGGGTGAGAGCGATTCCGGAGCGGCTCCAGAAGCTGAAGGGCCCGCCCGCGAAATTCGAGTTGTCGTAGATCGCGTCGAAGCCTCTGGCTTTGCCATCGCGCGGATCGTCGTCCCCGGAGGCGAAGAAGCCGGAGAGCTTCAAGCGCGCCCAGTCCTGGTCGATCGAGATCTCGGCCGCCGCGAGCTGAGCCGAGATCTCGCACCGCCGGCCCTTGAGGGCGTTGTCCGCGTCTTCCCCGAAGGCCCAGTAGAAGGCGTGGGAGAGGTTGAGCCGGCCCAGGTGCCCGTCTCCCGCGAAGCCCGCATATTGCGGGTTCACCTCGTGGGGCCGCACGCTGCCGATCTTAGCCGGCCGAACCAGAAAATCGTTTGCGTCGTAATGGATGGTTGGCGCGTCTTTGCTCCAGTGATAGCTGAACGAGATCGTGTAGCCGTGGGCCAGAAAGTCTTGCTTATATAGGTTCGCGATCACCACCTTCTGGTCGCGCTTCGCGAAAGTGTTCAGCTCGCTGTTCGTCTCTTTCTCCAGCAGGTCGAAGTAGGCCGCGTTGTATTGCCAGCGGTTGTTGGAGAGGTTGCCGAAGACGCGCGCCCCCAGGTTTGAGTCACTGAAGATGAAGCCCCGAAAGTCGGAGACGAAGGGCTGGATCCCCGCTCGGAGGGAGACGAAGTCATAGTAGGGGGAGACGGTGGCGAGCTTGACCTCGCCGAACGCCTCCTCGAGCGCGGCGTCCTCGCGGCGCCGACTCTTGCCTTCGCGCACGTCGATGTGGACGAGGTTAACCTCCTCGACCCTTAAGTAGTTCAGGTTGAAGACACCGGTGGCCTTGAGCGCCCAGTCCTTCGGCTTGAAGGCGGTCTGGCCCTGGAACAGCTCGGCGGAGACGGTCAACCGGGGGGTGGTGAAGAACTGCTTGCCATCGCCGAAGAACTCGAGGCTCTGGGGGTTTGCGGTGCTGACCCCGCTGCCCACGGGCAGGCGGCGGAACTCGGTGGAGCCGCTGTCCAGGATTCCCGTGAGCACCATGAAGACCGAGTTGCCGATGACCGGCTTGTCGCCCTTCAGGATGTTCTGGTTGTAGGGATCAATCAGCCGGCCCTTGACGATCCTGGGGTCGGCCGGGAACTCGATCGACCATCGGTTGGGGAGCGGCACGTAGTCGGGCTCGGTGGGCGCTGCGGGCCGGGTTGCCTCCGGGCCAGCGCGCTTCTCGGCTTCGGGGGCGGGAGGAATCTCGGGTTTGGGGGCCTCGACCGGCGGCACCGCCGGCTTGTCGAGACTAAGGATTGTCTCGAGAGGCGGCGATATGACGTCGCCCTCGGGGACGGAGAAGGACTCGTTCCGTGGCGTCGTGAACAGAACGAGGCCGCCGCGCCGGGCCAGGCGGGTCACCGGGATCTTCCGACCGTCCTTCAAGACCAGGACCTGGCCTTCGTAGAGTGGGATCGAGGCCAGTGGCGGTGAGACGACCTCGTCTTCCGGCACCGAGAAGACCTCGCCCCGGCTGGTCTGGAACACGACCTGCCCGTCGCGGCGGGCCAGCCGAGTGACCGGGATCTTGCGGCCGTCCTTTAAGACCAGGACCTCGTCGGCCCGGGCCGAGCCGGCCAGCCCAACTAACAGGAGGACGGCCAGCGTGCGTGCCCAGAGCTTGACCATGCGCTTAGAGCTCCGGATGCCTCGGGAATTTGACCCAAGGCAGCCGCACACCGCGGATCTCGAGCTGATCGGACCGCCGCTCGGGCGGGGCCTCGAAGCCCGCGCTGCCCGCGGACGAGATGAGATCGTCCTGGTCGACGCCGTCGCCGCTGATCCCGATCGCGCCCGCCAGCCGCCCGCCCTTGAAGAGGGGGATGCCGCCGGGGAAGACCGTGATCCCGTTGGAGAGGCGGGTGATGGTCGCGTTGCAGCCACCGGAAAGGCCGAGGT
>DATMQU010000419.1:0-2126 GCA_035566715.1 Vicinamibacteria bacterium | reverse complement strand
ATGGCCGAGGAGTTCTCCGGCTGAATTTAGGGCTCTTCTACTCCCGTACACCGGGGGCGGCGCTGTATACGGCCTTCGTCGAGAACGGGTTCTCGCGTGTCATCCTCTTCTTCCCTCCCGGCTCGCCCGGCGCGCCCCACTTCCCGGAGATCCTCGCGGAGCGGTCGCCTGCGGCCTTCTCGCCGCCTCCCAGCGTGTACGTCGTGGATCCAGGCTTCCGGAACCCACGGACGCTCCAGGCCAGTGCGGGGATCGAGCGCGAGATCCTCCCCAGCCTGACGCTCTCAGCCGACTTCGTCCACGCCCGCATGTGGCGTCTCGAACGGCTGCGGGACACGAACATTTTTCCCGCCTCTCGGAGGGCTCCCGACGGCCGCCTCGTCTACCCGAGCGAGAGGCCGAACCCGGCCTTCCAAGAGATCGAGCAGCTCGAGTCTTCGGCCAAGGGCGCCTACGACGCCCTGACGCTGGGTGTGAAGAAACGCTGGCGCGGGGGCGAGCATGGCCGCGGGCTTCAGTTCCAGGCCTTCTACACCTACGCCCGGAACACGGACGACGACTCCAGCGAGCGGAACGCGTCTCTCTCCATTCTTTACCAGGACTGGCAGAACCTGGCCGCCGAGTATGCCTGGTCCGACAACGACGTCCGTCACAACCTAGTCCTGAGCGGAATCTGTGGCCTTCCCTGGGGCGTGGAGGTCGGGGTCATCTTCGCGGCCCGAAGCGGGGCGCCCTACAGCCATACCTCCGCCAACGATCTCAACAACGACGGAAACTTCGGCAACGACCGGCAGTTCATCGACGGCGTGGACACCGGCCGGAACACCTACCGCCAGCCCGGCTACAGTCGGCTCGACCTGCGCCTCGACAAGTCCGTGGGACTGGGAGGACGTCGCAGCCTCCACCTGGCCTTCGACGTCTTCAATGTCTACAACGCGAAGAACCTCGTCGTTCCTCCCCAGAACCAGATGTTCGATGGCCCCACGCCCGGTACCCTCAACCCCGCGCTCGACCGGCGGACCGCTCAGGCCGGCGAGCCTCGGAGCGCGCAGGTGAGCCTGCGCTTCAGGTTTTAGGTCTGCTGGTCTGGGCCTGGGGGAGGCCGATGCGCCGCAGGAGCTGCTGGAAGCGGGGGTGGGAGCGCATGGGGTCGAAGAGCGGCTCCACGCCGATGAAAGGAAGGAAGAAGTCGCGCGCGGCGTAGCTCTTTTCCAGCCATTCGAGCGTCGGATCCGTCTCGCCGAGTCGCGCCCACATCCACGCCACTATGTAAGCCATTTCCTCGGCTTCATGTGGGTTTCTCGAGCCCTTCAGGGCATTCGATAATCCCTCGGCCCCCTGGCGAAGGATAGGCCGCCAGCCGGAGACCTTAACCGCGGCCCGATCACGGCGGATCTGCTCGACGTCGCCCCCGATGAACTCATGAGCCAGGAAATACTCTTCCTGGGCCTCGTCGTGCATCCCCTTGGCATCGTAGGCATGGGCGAGATGCCAGTGAGCGGGACCATACCGGGGCTCGAGCTCCAGTGTCCGGCGGCATTGGGCAATCGCCGCGTCGTACTGCCGGGCCCAGTACAGCACGGCGCAGAGCTTGTGGTTGATGTGCAAGGACAACGGGTCCAGCTCCCGCGCGCGCCGAATCGCGGCGATGCTAGAGTCGGATCTCCCCATCGCGGCCAGGTACATGCCGTAGCCGTGGTAGGCCTCGCCAGAGTTGCTGTCGAGCGCGATGGCGCGCGTGAACTCCCTCTCGGCGGCCGGGAAATCCAAGTCGAAGATGAAGGCTGCCCAGCCGAGAGCGTGGTGGGCGTCGACCTGGTCGGCGTCGATCTGCAGTGCCTTGGCCGCCGCGGCCTTGGACTTGGGGTACGCCTCGCGGGCGGGCGAGATGCCGAACACGGCGAGTGTGCCATAGGCGTAGGCGAGCCCCGCGTGGGCCGGTGCGTAGCCGGGGTCACGGTCGATCGCCCGCTGAAAGTGCTCGATCGCTTTGGGCACCGTCTCCGGGCTGAACTTGTTCCAGAAGTAGAGGCCCTCGAGGTAGGCCTCGTGCGCCACGGGGTCAACCGGCCGCGGGACAGCGAGCCGGGCGCGATCGTCGGCGGAGAGGGCCAGGGGAATGGCGC
>DATMQU010000418.1:0-13926 GCA_035566715.1 Vicinamibacteria bacterium | reverse complement strand
GCACCTCGCCGAAGGCGGCGTCCGTCTCCTGCAGGAGGGTGCGGCCCTGCGCACCCAACCCCACAAAACCCAGCCGGACCGGTCCCCCGCGCACGGGGCCCTTGAGGGCGGCGGCCGCACCCAGCGCCACGAGGGCGGGTGTCCCGGCCAGCGCCCGCAGGAAATTCCGCCGCCCGAGCTCCTGTTGTTCCGGGGTCAAGTTCATGAGACCGTTCCCTCCGCTTGCCCCCGGGGCCGTGCCCGGCCCTCCCAGAGCAGGTCCAAGCCCGCGATGCGTTCGGTCCCGAAGCTGAGGAGCACGAGCACGGCCGCGGCCTCCACCAGGTTCTTGTTGACGAGAAGGTAGGCCCCCTCCGCCCCCGCCTGGGGCACGCCCGCGGTCGGGATGGCGGACAGATAGAAGAGCGCGAGCAGGAGAAGCGCCCCCACACAGCCCGCCCTCGTGAAGAGGCCGAGAAGGAGCGACAGCCCGACCGCCACGAGGGCCAGGGGCAGGATGCGGTCGACGGCGGGAAGCAGGCGCGAGCTCGCGAGGCCGTGCAGGAGGCCGGCCAAGGGGCCGGTCGCCGCGTGCAGATAAGCGGCGGAGCTCCAGCGCGCGAGGGGCGCGCCCTCGCGACTCCAGGCCGGCCACCAGACCTTGGACAGGCCTTCATAGAGGAAGTGCCACCCCACCAGGGTGCGCAGCAGCACGAGGGCGAGCTGTTGAGGACCGGTCACAGGGCTCCTTGGGGCCGGTGAGTCAAGGGTTGATCAACGGGTCCGCGTCCCGGCACTCCCTCGTCGGGCGTGGCTGGGAAAGCGGACCCGTGGGTGAGCGCCGTCTAGAACCTGAGCTTCATGGACAACTGAATCTGCCGCTCCGTGGTCCCGCACGTGGCGCAGGCCGGGTTGGGCAGCATGCCGGTGATGACGCCGAAGCCAGAGGTGCCGAACGTGGTGCCCGGGTCGGCGAACGCCGGGTGGTTCAGGACGTTGAAGGCCTCGACGCGGAGCTCGTGCTCGACGCGACCGAACTTCGTGAGCTTGACCAGGTTGAGGTCGATGTCGAAGTAGCCCGGTCCCCGCATGATGTTCCGCCCCGCGTTGCCGTAGGTCGCCGTGGTCTCGGGCACCATCTGGAAGGCGGTGGGGTCGAACCACTGGTCGATGGTCGGGTTAGCGGCCTGGCCATTGCCGATGCGGTTCGGCCGGTTGTTCTGTTGCTGGCTCGCGTTGGTTCCCGTCGACAGGACAGCCTGCGACTGGGTAACGGTGAGGGCGCGGCCCGTCCGCGCGTACAGGATCCCGCTCAGCTGCCAGCCCCCCCACTTGCTCTCTTTCGCGAACGGAAGTGCGTAGATCCAGTTCGACACGAACGTGTGCTTCACGTCGTAGTCCGCGGGTCCGCGGTTGTAAGCGGGGTTGTAGGTGTTGGTCAAGGCCACGCCGCCGTCGTTGTCGGAGGCGAGGTCGATGGCCAGGCCGTAGGTGTAGGAATTCATGAAGGAGAAGCCGTTGGCGAAGCGCCGCTGGAATTTGACGAGCAGCCCGTTGTAGTTGAGGTAGCCGATGCTGCTGACCGTTCCCAAGTCGCCCAATGCGGGATCGATGCTGAAGAAGGGCCGGTTGATGTTGGGGTTGGTCACGCCCAGGACGGGCGGGGCCTGGTTCTCGTTCGTCTTGACCAGCATCTGCCGGGCGCGCGTGCCCACGTAGGCGACCTCCAAGACGTAGTCCCGGCCGAGCTGCCGCTGCACGTTGATGTTGAAGTTGGTCGAATAGGCGTCGCGGAAGTCGCGGTCGAAGACCGATCGCGTGGAGCCGGCGGGGGGAAGGCTCGGGTTGACGCCGGGAGGCAGGGGCAGGCCGTCCGAGACCTTCAGGTTGATCCCGAAGCTGCCGTTCCGGAGCGCGGTGGACTGGAGGAACGGCGGATTTTGCGCCTTGGACGAGGACGTCCCCCCGGGGGTGAAGTTCCAGAAGACGCCCACCCCTCCGCGGACCACGGTCTTGCCGTCGCCGGTCAGGTCGTAGGCGAAGCCGAAGCGCGGCCCGAAGTCGGTGTTCGAGTAGGTCTGGAGATAGGGGCCCACGTTCACGCCTCCCATCATGGCGTTCGGGGAGGCGATCACGAACTTGCCCGTGGTGACGTCGAAGTTGGACTGCCGGTTGTCCTTTTCCACCCAGGGCACGAAGAGGTCCCACCGTAGTCCCAAATTCAGGGTGAGCCTGCTCGTCGCGCGCCAGTCGTCCTGGGTGTAGAGGGCGTACTCGGGCCGCTTCTCCGTGTAGGTCTTGGCGTCGAAGAGGTTCCGGTTCTTCTGGCTGGCGTACCCGAGCAGGAAGCTGGCCACGTCGAACCCGGTGGCGGAGTTCACCTTGCAGCCGCTCAGGATGCCCCCGCAGTTCGACGTCGGGTTGTTGTCGAAGACGAACTGGCCGACGATCGTGTCCGCGTTCAGGATCTCCCGCGAGCGCCAGGTGATGCTCCCGCCCGCCTTCATGGTGTGCTTCCCCGAGACCCGCGTGATGCTGTCGAAGATCTGGAAGTCGTTCTGGTTGGTGATGAGGGGCACGTTGCTGTTGGCGCCCAGGTCGCGCGCCCCGCCCGAGCCGCGGAAGAGCAGCTGCGTCATGGCCGACGTGGACTGGTTGAGGTTGATGCCCGGTATTCCCACCGCAGCCGCGGGGTTCGTCCCGTAGTCGATGGGGGTGTTGAGGAAGCTCACCGCGCTCCAGCCGAAGCGGAATTCGTTTATGAGGCTCGTGCTGAACGAGTGGGTGTCGTTGAAGGCGAGGCTCTGGGCCTTGATGTTGCCGTCACCGGCGCCGAAGGTAGTACCGGCGTCCCCGTGGGGCAACGTGGCGGGCAGGAAGCGATGCGTCTTCTCGAAGCTGTAGCGGACGAAAGCGTGGTTGTTGGTGGCGACGTTGTGGTCGAGCTTGACGTCGAACTGGTTGTCCTGCCGTTCCAGCACGGGGTTGTTCACGTAGTTGCTGATGGTTTGCCCGTTGCTGGCGTGCGTTCCCGCCGCGTTGGGCTGCGGGTACAGCATGTTGAGGATGTTGGCGGAGGCGGGATCGAACCGGCTGGTGGGGATGATATTCCCCGGGAACGGCTGGCCCGTGAGGGGGTCGTAGATCACCCGGTTGATCTCCGAGAAGTTTCCCTGCCGCATGAGCATTGACGGAACGGTCGAGACGTAGGTCTGGCCCTGGTTGATGCGGGTGCCCTGGTAGTCGGCGAAGAAGAACGTCCGGTCGCTGATGATGGGGCCACCGAGGGTGGCGCCGAATTGGTGCTGCGTGAAGTCGGGCTTGGCCCTTCCCGCGCGGTTGTTGAAGAAGTTGTTGGCGTCGAGGGCGGAGTTGCGCTCGAAGTCGAAGGCGTCGCCGTGGACTTGGTTCGCTCCCGACTTGATCTGGATGTTCACGACGCCGCCCAGCGACTTGCCGAACTCGGCCGAGTAGGTGCTGGTCTGCATCTTGAACTCGTCGAGGGCTTCGATGCTCGGGAAGACGACCACGGTTTGCAGCCAGGTCTCGTTGTTGTCGACCCCGTCGAGCAGGTAGTTGTTGTCGCGCGCCCGATGCCCATTGGCCGAGAACCCGGCTCCCGCCCGCCAGGCCAGCGAGCCCGCGCCGTCGATGTTCGCGCCCGGGGGCGGTCGCAGCACGCCCGGGATCGTGCGCGTCAAGCTGACGAAGTTGCGCCCGTTCAAGGGGAGGGCCTCGATCTGCGTGTTCCCGACCGTGGTCCCGAGCTCGGAGCTGCTGGTCTGGATGAGCGGGGTCTCGGCCTGGATCGTGACCGCCTCCGACATCTGGCCCAGCTCGAGCTTGAGGTCGGCTTTGACCTTCTGGTCGACGCCGACGTGCACGTTGGCGATGGTCTCTTTCTTGAAGCCGCTCGTCTCACAGGTGACGGTGTATGTCCCCGTCGGCATCAGGGGGGCGGTGTACTCGCCGCTCGTGTCCGTGATGACGGTCCGGGTGAACCCCGTCCCCTCATTGACCAGCGTCACGGTGGCGCCGGGAAGGGCGCCGCCGCTGGCATCCCGCACCGTGCCGAGGATGGTGCCGGTGACGGCCTGCGCCGCCAGCGGGGGGGGCGTCAGGCACAGCACGGCAACCACCAGGGGCAAGCCAAGGACGAGGAACCTGCCGACCCATCGGCTGCTCTTCATATCGGTCCTCCACGTTTCACGTGTGTGACCAAGCCCAAGCCACGCGGCGGCGCGCGGCGACTTCACGAGGTCTTCTTCCCTCCCGGGGGTTCGCCCATCCCGCTTCTCGGCGAGGCCAACTCCGTCCACGATTCGCAACGGGCACCTTTGGGCTTAAACTTTGCGCGCACGCTAGCCGAAACGGGGGGGAGACGTCAAGGATTTTCATATATGATATCGGTTTTCTGCGGCGCCGGTAACGAACTACTGTGGGCAAAGTATTGATTTTATGGCGTTTATCGACCGGCTTGCGCGACCGGCCGGGCCTTAGCGGGCCGTGGGGTGGCTCAGTTCGGTGCCCCCCGTCGTGACGTAATATTTCGCGAGCATGTTGGCTTTCTCCCAGGCGGGGATGGTGCGGGGATCCTTCAGGTAGGCCAGGAATCGGGCCGTCACCTGGGCGAAGTGGGATTCGTGGTTCGTGCGCAGCCCGTCCGGCACCAGGACCCGGATCTCGAGGCCCTGATCCTCGATCCCCAGGCCGGGGAAGCGCGCTTGAAGCTGGGCGAGTCTCTTCTCGAGGGCGGCCCGCACCGCTCCCTTGTCGGCGGGGCGCGCGGGCGCGACGTAAAGCTCGGTCCGATACTTCTGCTCGGGGCCCTGCCGCACTTCGAGCCGGGCCCGGCTTCCCCGGACGACGGCGAAGTGGGTGTCGCCCGACCCCTCGGGAGCCTCATAGTTCCAGCGAACCTTGAGCTGCACGTGGACGCCGCGTAGCGTGTAGGACACGAGCGTGTTGGCGCGGTACTGAAGCTCATCGCCCTTGAGCCAGGGGGCCAGGATTGGGAGAAAGCCTCTCTCCCCCGTCACCCGCTCGAAGTCGGCGCGGGTGAGGACGGTTGGCCAGCCCCGGGCCGAGAGCAGGCGGATATCCCGACGGTAGTCGAGCGGCTGCTCCGGAAAGAGCATCCACGGAACGAGGTCCACGAGGTGGGTGCCGACGTCGGCGAGGGCTTCTCCCTGCTCGCCGGTGTCGAAGAACCAGGCCGGGCGCAGGTTGGGCACACCGGCCACGGCCTTCATCAGCTGGTGGACGCTCTCCATGAAGACCGCCGGCTCCTGCTCGGAGCCGTTCACGATGCCTCCGCTCAGCTCGGCATCTGCCAAGAGCTCCTTTTGGAGGATGGTCGTGATCTCGTACCGCTCGGTCATCACGTCGTAGGCGACGAGGCCCTTCGCCTCCGCCGTGTCCAGCGCCGCCTGCAACTTGGGAAGGTTCGCGGCCGCGATGATCCAGGGCTTGTCCGCGAGCACGTTGAGCCCGGCGTTCAGGCAAGCCAGGATTCGGTCGATCTTGCCCTGGTTGCGACCGGAGAGGACCACCACGTTGCCCGGGCGCTCTCTCAGCAACTTCTCCTGAAAGTCCGGCCCGGTGTGGATTTCCATGCGCCAGCGGGTGGGGTGTTCCCGGCGTTGGTTGAACTGGGAGATTCGCGAGAGGTGCGCGATGAGGTCCGGGCCGAGGGGGGCGTAGACGTGCACCGTATCCGACACTTCCGGGTACATGTCCTTCTGGATGAGAGCCGCGTGAAAGTGCCCGGGATCGAGGGTGATGAGACGGACCGGCGCCTCGGGCCCGCCTTCCGGACCCGCACCGGCAGCGGCGCGCATGGCAAGCGCGGGCATCGCGGTCAAGAGCACCCAGCGGCGCAGGTTTCCGCCCATCGTCCGCCCGGCGCGGAAGCTATATCAGCGACCCCCCTTCGTCAAACCGGAGGCGACAGGCCGGGGGTGCCGCGGATTCCCGCTGGTCGGCCCGGGCCCCTGCCGTCGAGCCAGAACGCTGGGGGGCAGGGGTCAGGCCGGGGTAATATCCGCATTCCACGGGGAGGGGCATGAGCCTGAAGACGCGGCGGCTTGGGAAGAGCGATCTCGAGATCACCACCGTTGGCTTCGGGGCTTGGGCGGCGGGGGGCGGGGGCTGGGCCTTCGGCTGGGGACCCCAGGACGACGCTGCCTCGCGGGCCGCCATCCGCCGCGCGCTGACCCTCGGGGTTAATTGGATTGACACCGCGGCGGTGTACGGCCTCGGGCACTCCGAGGAAGTCGTGGGCCAGGTGCTGCGCGAGCTACCCGTCCGCGAGCGGCCCTACGTCTTCACCAAATGCGGCCTGCAGTGGGACCCGAATCACCCTATGGTGCAGGCCCGGCGCAGCCTCCATCCCGATTTGATTGCCCGCGAATGCGAGGACTCCCTACGCCGGCTCCGCCTCGAGCGGATCGACCTCTTCCAGTGCCACTGGCCCGATGCGAGCGGTGTCGCCACCGAGGACTCGTGGGCGGCCATGGTGAAGCTGGTCGAGCAAGGCAAGGTCCGCGCCATCGGCGTCTCCAACTTCGGCGTCCCCCTCCTCGAACGGTGCGCGTTCCTGCGGAGCGTGGACTCTCTGCAGCCGCCGTTCTCGCTCATCCAGCGCGCGGCGGCCGCGGCGGAGATTCCCTGGTGCGCTGCTCACGCTACCGGCGTCATCGTCTACAGCCCCATGCAGTCCGGCCTCCTCACCGACCGCTTCACCGCGGAGAGCGTGGCGACCCTGGCCGCCGATGACTGGCGCCGCCGGGGGAGCGAGTTCCAGCCCCCGCGGCTCCATGCGAACCTCGCGCTGCGCGACGCCCTTCGGCCCCTGGCCGCGCGGCGCGGCGTCTCCGTGGCGGCGCTGGCGGTCGCGTGGACCCTGGCTTGGCCGGGGGTCACCGGCGCCATCGTGGGCGCCCGCTCCCCGGAGCAGGTGGATGGCTGGATCGGAAGCGCCGACCTCGCTCTGGACGCCGCCGAGCTGGACGCGATCGCCGCCCTCCTCGCCGGCACGGGAGCGGGAAGAGGGCCGACCCGGCCCCCGGCGCCCTGAAGCACCCCGCTCCCCGTCGCGCTGCCACTAGTTCGTCGGAATTCGTCAAAGGGGGTGACTCGGGGCTCGTCCTTGTAATCTGCCCCGGGTTCACTCGGAGAGGGCCGCATCAATAGGGAAGTCCTGTCCCGACCACGCTCGCTTCGAGGTCCAAGGCTCCGGCGGCGCCGACCAGAACGCGTCCCCGGGCGGGAGGCCGAGGGGAAGGAGAGCCACCGCGCAGAGATACAGGCTTCCCGTCGAGATGTACCGCTCGCCAACACCGGACTGGTGCCCGCAGAAGCCGATGCGGAGCCATCCCTGGTCGTCGAACGTGCCGGCCGCGTCTAACGAGCGTCGCATCACCGCGGTCAAGGCGGCCCGGACCTGCGGAGGGGCGATCCCCGGCGGTAGCTCGCGACGCAATGCAACCTGCGCAAGCAGGTGGAATGCCCCTACCCGGTAGGCGAGGGAGCGGCCGATGGCCGGGAAGGTCCCTTCGGGGGAGATCAGCCGCTCGAGCTGGGCGGCGTGACGTCGGGCCCGGACCAGGGCCGCGCCCCTCATGGCCTGCCAGGCGGGGGCGGCCGCCCCCCGCGCGTCGAGGATGTCGAGCAGCATGGGATGGATGACGAAGCTGTTGTAGTAGTCCCAGTGGAAGTCGGGCCCGTCTCCGTAGATGCCGTCGCCCTTGTACCACTGCTGGTGCTGGCGCAGTGCGTAGTCGACACGCACCGGGTCCCACCAGGCACCCAGCTGGGCCAGGCCCGCCTCCACCATGGCCGGGAAGAGCAGCCAGTTGCTGAAGGAGGGCTGGGTGCCGCGCGTCGACTCCAGCGCGCGCACCAGGTTCCCCCGCACGGCGGAGTCGAGGTTCTCGGTGAGGGCGCGCGGCGCGCGCAGCAGGCCCTGGGCGAGGAAGGCGGCGTCGACCAACGGCTGGCGCTCGCGCGTGAAGTTCAAGAAGTCGGGGCAGGAGGGGTCGACCGCGCTGGCGAGGGCGCGCCGGGCGAGGCCCGCGTACTGCGCGCGGAGGGCGCCCTCCGCACTGCCGTCACCCGCCAACTCAAGCCAGGGGGCGAGGCCCGCGAGCAGGCGGCCGAAGGCCTCCAGGTGCGTCACGGCGGCCCGTCCGGAGCCCGCCACTTCCTCCACGGGCATCCGCGCCTTCAGGGTACCGTTCGCGAGGTTGGTGAGGATGGGATCGGCGAGCCGTCGCGCCGCCCCTACCCAGTATTCACGGTCGCCCGCCACAGGGGGCGTGGGCCCGGCGAGAGCCTCCGGCGCGCGGGCCGCCGTGAAAGCGGCGCCCGCCAAGGCGCCCAGGAACCCCCGGCGGCGAAGAGGCTCGCTCATGGGGGAGACGTGTCGCCCGGGGGGTCGGGCAGAGCTCGATCCATCCTGATCGCGGGAAAGCTAGTCCCTGGGAGCCGCCTGGTCAAGGTCGCCGGGGGGCGACGCCCCCCGTCTTGCCATCCTCGGTCTCCTCATGCCAAGCTCTGCGGCGCAAGGAGGAGGGGTATGACGGCACGACGCGATTTCCTGAAGACCACGGTGCTGGGGACAGCGGGCGTCGCCCTGGGGGCCACTGCGCGGAGCCAAACCCGCGTGCCGGGGGCCAACGACCGGGTGGTGGTGGCTTCGATCGGGATCCGCGGGCAAGGAAATGCCCTCAAGCGGGGGTTCGCCCGCCTCTCGGGCGTCGAGATCAAGACACTCTGCGACGTCGACGAGAATCTCTTTGCCTCCCGGGCGAACGACCCCAAGCTAGCCGACGTCCCGACGTTCCACCCCCGTTATGAGAAGGACCTGCGCAGGGTCTTCGACGATAAGGACGTGGACGCGGTGGTGATCGCCACCCCGAACCATTGGCACGCGCTCGCCACGATCTGGGCCATCCAGGCCGGCAAGCACGTCTTCGTGGAGAAGCCCTGCTCGCACAACGTCGCCGAGGGCCGCCGGATGGTGGAGGCGGCGCGCAAGTACAACAAGATCGTCCAGGTCGGCACGATGAACCGCAGCCGGCCCGCGGTGCAGGACGCCATCCGCTTCCTGCACGAGGGCGGCCTGGGCAAGGTCTACCTGGCCCGCGGCCTCTGCTTCAAGCCCCGCCCGTCGATCGGCCGCTTCCCGGACGGCCCCCTATCGCAGGGAGAGCGCTATCGGTTGAACGTGGAGTCTAAGGAATACGAGCCCACCTGGGACTCGGCCTACCTGGCCAAGGTCGACTATGATCTCTGGCTGGGGCCCGCGGCCGCCCGGCCCTTCAACCGGAACCGCTTCCACTACAACTGGCACTGGCACTGGGACACCGGCAACGGTGACACCGGGAACCAAGGCCCCCACCAGTTCGACATCGCGCGCTGGGGCTTGGGCATGGCCACCCACCCTTTGCGCATTTCCTCCTCCGGCGGCCTTTACGAGACGGGGGAGACCTCGCAGGAGACCCCCAACGTCCAGACCGCGCTCTTCGAGTACGAGGACGGCCGGGTGCTCGAGTTCGCGACCCGGGGGACGGCGACGAATGCGGAGGGCGGCCAGCGCATCGGGAACCTGTTCTACGGGACCAAGGGCTGGCTCTTCATCGACGGCGACGGCCGGGACTGGCAGAGCTATCTGGGCAGAAGCGAGGAAAAGGGGCCGGGCTCGGCCGGCTCGGCAGCATCCCACGGGGGAAGCGGCAGCGACCCCCTGACGCCGACCAGCATCGAGTCCCCGCACTACCGGAACTTCATCGACGCCGTGCGGGCGGGAGACCACAAGAAGCTCAACTGTGACATCGAGGAGGGCCATATCTCCTCCGCCCTGCCCCACCTCGCCAACATCGCGTATCGCGTGGGCCGGAGCCTCCGGTTCGACGGGAAGACGGAGACCTTCCCGGGCGAGGCCGAAGCAAACCGCCTCCTCACCCGCGAATACCGGGCGGGGTTCAAAGTGCCGGATAAGATCTAGCGAGACCGACCGTGGCCCCGAAGCGGCGCATCCTGGGTCTTCCCATCGCTGTCGTCGCGGCTCTGATCCTCGTCTCCGTCTCCACGCGGAGCCCGGCCGGGGAGGGGGGGGTGAGGGTCGTGGTCCGGGAGGGCGAGCGTCGGGTCGACATCCTGGTGGACGGGCAAGCCTTCACGTCCTATGTGTGGCCGGAGGCGCTCACCAAGCCCGTCCTTTTTCCCATCCGTACCGAGCGGGGAACGCTGGTGACCCGCGGCTTTCCCCTCGAGCCGCGGCCGGGGGAGCGGACCGACCACCCGCATCACGTGGGGCTGTGGCTCAGCTACGGGGACGTGAACGGCGTCGACTTCTGGAACAACTCGATCTCGCTGCCCGCCGCTCGTCAAGCGGGCATGGGCCGGTCCCGGCACCGGCGGGTCGTCTCCGCCCAGGGTGGTGAGCAGGACGGGCGCCTCCGCGTCGAGGTGGAGTGGGTCATGCCCGGAGGGGCGGTGATCCTCGACGAGGACTCAACGTTCGTCTTCCACAAGATCCCGGGCGGGCGCCTCATCGACCGGATCTCCCGCCTCACCGCAAAGGACAGCGCGGTCCGCTTTTCCGACAACAAGGAGGGCTTCCTCGGCATGCGGGTGGCGCGCCCGCTCGAGCAGCCCTCGACGGAGCCGGCCACCTTCACCGACTCCTCGGGCCAGGTCACTACCGTCGCCCGCCTCGACAACACCGGCGTCACCGGGCTCTACCACAGCAGCGAGGGCAAAGAGGGCGATGCGGTCTGGGGGACGCGGGGACGCTGGGCGGCGCTGTCCGGCCGCATTGCGGGCGAGGACGTGACCCTGGCCATCCTGGATCATCCGCATAATCCCGGTGCGCCCACCTATTGGCACGCCCGGGGCTACGGGCTCTTCGCCGCGAACCCCCTCGGCCAGAAGGCTTTCACCAACGGCAAAGAGGCGCTCGATTTCACCCTGCCCCCCCAAGGGTCCGCCCTCTTCGCCTATCGAGTCGTGGTTCTCTCCCGGCCCTTCGCGGCCACGGACATCGAGACCTTGGCGCGGGAGTTCGCCCAGGCCGCCCTGCCGCCCCTCGATGCTCGATGAGCGGATCCCGCCGAGCGAGACCCGCCCCCTCCTCGAATCCCCAGAGGCGCAAGGCCGGCCACGAGGCTAAGGTTCGTTTTTTTCCAGGCCCCCGCTTGCACGAGTTCAGCGCGCGCGTCTTCTCCCGCTTGGGCGTGCCGCAGGAGGAGGCTCGGATGGCGGCCGACGTCCTGGCGTGTGCGGACAGGCGCGGCGTCGACTCCCACGGTGTCGCTCGGCTGCGCAGCTACGCCGAGCTCCTGGCGGGGGGGAAGATCAACCCCCGGCCGGTCCTGCGCTTGGTGCGGGAGACGGCGAGCACGGCCACCGTGGACGGGGACAACGGTCTTGGGCTGGTGGTCGGGCCCAAGGTAAACGAGATGGCCATGGATAAGGCGGAGCGGGCGGGCACGGGCTGGGCGGTCATCCGCAACAGCAACCACTTCGGCATCGCCGGCTATTACCCTCTGCGGGCCCTGGAGAGGGGCATGATCGGCTGGGCCATGACGAACTCCTCGCCGGGAGTGGCGCCGCTCTGGGGCGCCGAGCGCATGCTGGGCACCAACCCCATCGCCATCGCCTTCCCCGCTGAGAAGGAAACACCGATCGTGATCGACATGGCCACCTCTACGGTGGCCTACGGCAAGATCGAGATGGCGGAGCGGGAGGGGGCTCCCATACCCGAGGGTTGGGCCGTGGACCGGGAGGGCCAGGCCACCACCGACCCCGCGGCCATCCTGCAGGGCGGGGCGCTTCTCCCCCTGGGCTCCGACCGCGAACACGGCGGCCACAAAGGCTATTGTCTAGCCCTGATGGTGGACGTCCTCTCCGGGGTGCTCTCCGGGGCCAACTGGGGCCCCTTTACTCCCTCCTTCACCCTGCGCGGTGACCCCCCCCTCCGCAGCGTCGGCCAGGGCCTCGGCCATTTCTTCGGCGCCATGCGCGTGGATGCCTTCCGCGAGGGAGCGGAGTTCAGGGCCCAGATCGACGACTTCGTCCGGACCCTGAGGAATACCCGGCCCGCACCCGGCACAAAGGGGCCTCTCATTCCCGGCGATCCCGAACGTGAGGCCGAAGAGGAGCGCGCGCGGGGCGGGATCCCCCTCCTGCCCGCGGTGGTCGAGGACCTGTGCGAGGTCTCCCGCCAGACGGGCGTCCCCTTCGAGTGAGTCGCCGATGACGGGCTCCCGCCCGCTGGGGCGCCTGACCCGCCGCGAGCTCTTCACGCTTCCCCGCCGCCCGGGAGGGATGGAGTCCGGCCACTGGGTCCGCGTCCATCGGCAAGCCATGGCCTGCCGGTTTGAGATCACGCTCGCCGAGGAGGACGCCGCCCACGTCGCCGCCGCCCGCCAGGCCCTCGACGAGGCCGACCGCATCGAGAACGCCCTCAGCGTGTTCCGCGAGTCCAGCGAGGTGATGCGGGTGAACCGGGAGGGGGCCGTCGGGCCCGTCGCCGTGAGCGAGACCCTTTTCTCCCTGCTCGGGCGCTGTCAAGAGCTGCACGCGGACGTGGACGGGGCGTTCGACCCCACCTCGACCCCCTTGAGCCGCACCTGGGGCTTCCTGGCCCGGGCGGGGCGGCTGCCGGGCCCGGAGGACATCGCGGCGGCCCTGTCCCTGGTGGGCCTCGACAAGGTGGTCCTCAATCCGGAAGCGCGGACGGTGCGTTTCCCTCTTTCCGGCATGGCCCTGAACTTTGGAGGAATCGGCAAAGGCTATGCCCTCGATCGCATGGCGGGCCTCCTCCGGGGCCAGGGTGTACCCCGCGCCCTCCTCTCCGCCGGGGGTAGCAGCGTGCTCGCCATTGGCGGCGGCCCGGGGTTCCGCGTGGACGTCCGCTCCCCGGTCACGAGGACGGTCATCGCGTGCCTCCGGATCCAGGAGGCCGCCCTCGGGACGAGCGGGGCCGGAGAGCAGTATTTCGAGGCCGGAGGACGGCGCTACGGGCATGTGCTCGATCCCCGCACGGGATGGCCGGTGGCGGGCGTGCTGAGCGCTTCCGCGGCCGCGCCCTCGGCGGCGGATGCGGACGCCCTCTCGACGGCCTTCCTGGTGGGGGGCCCGGACCTGGCGGAGCGCTACTGCGCCGCTCATCCGGGCACCCTCGCGGTGCTCGTGCCCGAGGCCGAGCCCGCCCGACCCCTCTTCTTCGGCCGCTGCGAGGGCGTCGAGTTAGTGCAAAGCTGAGCTCACAGCCGGAAGCCCCGCGGGCAGGCCGGCCCTATGCTTGGCGCTCCTTCGAGAAACGCCAGAGGGCCCGATCCAGCGCTCTCATGTCGAGACCCGTCGAGCGCGCGAGCCTCCGCGCGAACTCCGTGTAGGCCCACCAGAACGCGAAAGAGTAGACCGGGGGGCGGCGAAAGCCGAGTGACCACAATGCTCGGTAGTCGAGGATCGGGTAGGGGCGTCGATCGCAGAAGTGGAGGATGACGGACGCGGTCGGCCACCCGACGCCGGCGAGGCTGCGCAGGACATACATCTTGGCCCGCTCATCAGCGGTCGCGAGTGCGATCTCGGTCGCTTCCCGGATCCTCGCCGCGGTGTTGGTCGCGCAGCGAGGCTGAGAACGCGGTGTCTTCCAGCGGCACAACTGAAGGAAATCCCCTCGCGTGAGATGGCCGCGGGCGCGCGCGCGTCCTGACAACTCGTCGACCGCCCTGTCCCCCTCCACGTACGCATACCTCTTCGCCCACCGCGGGAGCTCGGAAGGGGGAAAGCGCAGCTTGAACGCCGGACTCCCCGAGGTCACCGGCCCTTGCTCCGGCTAGCGAACCTATACGCTTCTCTCGCGAGCTCGAGCCACGAGATCGACTGGCCGCTCACCGCCAGCCACTCCTTCATCAGCCGGCCGCGGCCGGGCTC
>DATMQU010000417.1:0-11030 GCA_035566715.1 Vicinamibacteria bacterium | reverse complement strand
GATCCGGACCGGAGCCTGCGCCGGCGGGCCGCCCTCGCCGCCGGCCGCGTGGCCGACCCCGCGCTCGTGCCGACGCTCGTGGACCTCATGAACGATCCCGAGCCCGAGGTGCGGCAGATGTCCGCCTTCGCCATGGGTCTCATCGGGGACTCCTTGGCCGTGGACCGCCTGGTCGCCTCGCTCGGCGACGCGGAGCCGGTGGTCCGGGGCCGCGCCGCGGAGGCCCTGGGTCGGATCGGCGACGCCCGCGCGGCGGGGGAGGTGGCCAAGCTCGTCCTGGCCGCGGTCCCCAAGGGCGCCGGCCTCGTGACCGTCCGCGGGGACGACCCCGGCAGCCCCACCGACCCCTGGCTGGAGCTGCGCTTGGGGCTTCTGGCCCTGGCCCGCCTCAAGGACACCCGAGCCGTGGAGACGGCCCTCCTCGCCGGGGGTCGGCCGCGCTTCGACTGGTGGGCCGCCACCTACGTCGCCATGCGCGTCGAGCAGCCGTCCCTCCGCCCGGTGCTGATCGCTTCCGCCTCCTCCAACGATCCCCTGAGCCGGGCCCTGGCCGCGCGCGGCCTGGGGGCGCTCAAGGACCCGAGCGCGGTCGAGATCCTGGTCAGCCTCAGCCGCGACAAGGACGAGAGGGTCGTGGTCTCCGCCCTCCGCGGCCTGGCCACCATCGGCGACGCCAAGGGGGTTCCCGCCGTAGCCGCCGCCCTCGCGACCCCCCCGCTCATCATCAAGCGCGAGGCGCTGAAGGCGCTGGCCCTGCTCCCCCCGGACCACGCCCTCCCCTCGAAGATCGTGCCCTACGTCGGGGCCCGGGAGCCGTGGATCCGGGCCGCCGCCCTCCCCGCCCTCGCCCACACCGACCGCGAGGAGTTCGCCCTCGTCCTCTCCGGGCTCGATCCCGACCCGGACTGGACGGTGCGGGCCGCCCTCGCCTCCGCTCTGGGGGACGCGGGGGATGAGGCCAGCCTGGTCATTCTCCTGGGGATGCTCAAGGACGAGGACACGCGCGTCCTGCCCTCCGTGCTCGAGGCCCTGCGCAAGGCGCGCGGCAACGACGCCGTGGACACCCTGCGCCGCCACCTCGAGCACCCGGACTTCGCGGTGCGGGCGGCGGCCGCGGAGGGCCTGGCTGCGCTCAAGGCTCCCGGCCAATCCGCGGCCCTCCTCGCCGCCTACCGCCGGTCCCTGGAGGACGCCGACCTCGACGCCCGGCTGGGCCAGGTGGCGGCCCTGGCCGTGCAGAAGGACGAGGCCGCCCACGCCACCCTCCTCGAGATCGCGAAGACCGATCCCGCGCGGGCGGTGCGCGCCCAGGCCGCCGCCGCCCTCAAGGCGCGGGGGGACGCTTCCCCGCCTCCGCCCGGGCCGGAGAGCGTGGAGCGCCCTCCCCTGGACTACCGGCTGTATATGGCTCCCTACGAACCCGTCCCTTCGCTCCCGCTCTTCACCCCGCGGGCCTTCATCCACACCTCCTACGGCCCCATCGAGATCCACCTCGACATCGTGGAGGCCCCCCTGACGTGCGCCTCCTTCATCGCCCTCGCCCGCCGGGGCTTCTTCAACGGCCTCACCTTCCACCGCGTGGAGCCGAACTTCGTGATCCAGGGCGGTTGCCCGCGCGGCGACGGAAACGGAGGGCCCGGCTACACGCTCCGGGACGAGATCGGCGAGCGCCCCTACGGTCGGGGCGCGGTGGGCATGGCCCTCTCCGGAAAGGACACGGGGGGGAGCCAGTTCTTCATCACCCATTCCCCGCAGCCGCACCTGGACGGGGGCTACACCCTCTTCGGTCAGGTGGTGAGCGGAATGGAGGTGGTGGACAAGATCCGCCCCGGCGACGTGATCGAGCGGATCGAGATCTGGGGCGGCCGCTGAAGCAAGCGCGCTTCCGGCTCCTCGCCCTCGACATCGACGGGACCCTGCTCACGAGCGAGAAGGGCCTCTCCCCCCGCACGCGCGCGGCGGTCGGGGCGGCGAGGGCCGCGGGCGTGCGTCTCGTCCTGGTCACGGGCCGGCGCTATCCCTCCGCGCGGCGCGTCGCGGAGGACCTGGGGGGCGAGATCCCGCTCGTGCTCCACAACGGGGCCCTGGTCATCGAGCGGGGGACGGTGATCCGCTGCCGCCCGCTGCGCCGCGAGGCCGCCCTCCAGGCCGTCCGCGTCGGCCACGATCACGGCGCCACCCCCGTGGTCCACTGCGGCCTCGCCGGCGAGGGGCAGCTGCTCGTGCAGAGCTCGGCCCGTGGGAGCACGCTCGTGGCCTACTACCTGGACCGATCGTCCCCCGACGTGTCCATGGTCCAAGACCTCGCGGCCGCCCTCCCGGAGGCGCCCATCCAAGTCATGTTCGGGGGTCCCCAAGGGGAGATGGACGCCCTTCTGCCCGGACTGGAGGCGGTCCTGGGGGACGAGGCCACGGTCGTGCGGACCGTCTATCCCCAAACCGGGGTGGGCCTCCTGGACGTGATCCAGGGCTCGGTGGGGAAGGGCGAGGCGCTGGCCTTCCTGCAGGAGCGCTGGGGCCTAAGGGCCGAGGAGACCCTGGCCATCGGCGACAACTGGAACGACCACGAGATGCTGGAGCAGGCGGGGCTCGGCCTGGTCATGGGCAACGCCGACCCCGAGCTCCGGCGCATCGGTCTGCCCGTCCTGCCCACCAACGACGAGGACGGCGTAGCGGTGGCCATCGAAACCCACATCCTGTCCGGAGCGGGCGCCGCCTCTTCGTGAACCGAGCCGCCCTCGGCGGCGTCTGGCTTCATTGGAGGAGCGATGCATGAGGTGGCCGGCCGCCACCCCGGGAGCCTGGTGACCCTCCGTGGCTCGGGAGAGAGCGACTTCGAGGCCCGGCTTGCCGACTGCGCGACCCTGGCCGTGCGCGTCGCCTACGGCGTCTTGCGCAACCGGGAGGACGCGGAGGAGGTGGCGCAGGAGGCCTTCACCCGGGCCTACCGGCGGTTCTCCCTCCTGCGGGACCGCGAGCGCTTTCGGGCCTGGCTCGCCCGCATCGCCTGGCGGCTGGCCCTCGACCGCCAGCGCGCGGACCGGCGGCGGGCGCGGCGGGAGCTGGCGGCGGCCGTGCCCCTCCCAGAGCCCAGCGTCGAGGAGGTGGCGGTGCGGGCGGAGTTTGAGGCGCACCTCTGGGGTGCGGTACAGGAGTTGCCGGAGAAGCTGCGGGTGGTGGTGATCCTCTGCGCCATGGAGGAGCACGGGGTCGGGGAGGCGGCGCGGCTCCTCCGCCTGCCCGAGGGCACCGTGAAGTCGAGGCTCCACCTCGCGCGCAGAGCCCTGGCGGAGAAATTGCGATGGCTTGTGACCGGTACGACGCGGACCTGAGGGAAGCGGCCCTGGGGGAGCCGCTCTCGGCGGAGCTCGAGTCCCATCTCGAGGAGTGCCCCTCCTGCGCGGCCGACCTTCGGGAGGAGCGGGCGCTCCTGCGCGCGATCGACCAGGGACTGGCGGCCGGGCTCGGGATCGAGCCCTCCGCGGGATTCTCCGCCCGGGTGCGGCGGGCGGCGGAAAAAGACCGCGCGCGCTCCTGGGTCCCCCTCGCGGCCAGCGTGGCCGCGCTGGCGGCGGGGGTGGGGCTCCTGATCCGCAGGGGCGGTGACGACGGGCGGTTCCGGGAGCCGCCGCCGCTCGTGACCCCGAGCACCACCCGGGCCGCGCGTCCCGCGCCGCCGGAGACGAGCGCCCCGCCCCCGACTCCGCGGGCGGTGCCCTTCCGGACCGTTGCCCCGGGAGGCCCCGCGGATGGGGAGCCAGAGGTCCTGGTCCCCCCCGGGCAGGAGCTGGCCGTCGTTCATTTCTGGGAGGCGCTCCGCGGGCGAGAGATCCCGCCGACGTCGCTCTTGGCCAGGGACGATGCGGGGCAAGCGTCCCTGGAGCCGGCCGAGCTCGGCGTGCCGCCCCTGGAAGTCAAAGCCCTCCCCGCGCCGGAGCTGTTGCCGGGGGACATCGAGAACACGCGTTAAAGGAAGGAGGCCGTCATGAGGGAGACGATCTTGGCCTTGCTGGTGCTCGGGCTGTTGAGCATACCGGCGGGAGCGCAGGAGAAGACGGAGCCGACCCCCACCCGGAAGAACCCGATCCCCGTCAAGGTGCAGGTGGTGTTCGCCCGCTACGCGGGCGACAAGAAGATCAGCAACCTGCCCTACGCTCTCTCCCTCGGTGCCCCCGGGCGGCCGGCCCGCCTGCGCATGGGCATCGAGGTCCCGGTATCGGTCGGCAAGGGGACGGGCACGCTGCAGTACAAGAACGTGGGGGCCAACCTCGACTGCTCCGCGGAGCCCCTTGAAGACGGCCGCTACAAGCTGGACATCACCGTCGAGCAATCGTCGATCTACGCTCCCGAGGGAGATAAGACGAGCCCGGACAACCCCCTCTTCCGTTCCTTTAACGCCAGCTTCACGGAGTTTCTGCGGGATGGCCAGAGCGCCTCCCACGTCCTGGCCGCGGACCCCCTGAGCGGAGAGGTTCTGAAGCTGGATGTGACCCTCGCTGTGATCAAGTAGCGAGCGAGGCGGAAGGGCCGCCCACGCACGAGTGGGCGGGAATGCGCGGAGTCGACCGTCGCTGGCTCCGACGGCGCGCCGCTCGTGCAAAAAGCAAAAGGGGGTGATTGCTCACCCCCCAATCGTCCGACGGCGGCCTTACCTCTTCTTCTTGGGCGCGGCCTTCTTCTTCTTCTTCATCGCCTTCATCCCCCCTCTCAAACCGTACGGAGTGATCTGCCGGCGATCGGCGCCGTCAGCTCACGAAAGAGACGGGGCGGTGAACTCCACCCCCCGTCTTCGCTGGGCGCCTACTTCTTCTTCTTCGTCGCCTTCTTAGACGACTTCTTCTTCGCCGGCATTCCTGAGATCCCCCCTTTCGGTCCAGGACTGGACGCTGAGTGCACCCCTCTTCAACATCTCGGGTACTAAGGGGCTTAACATACTAGCGGTAGCGTAGGGATCACCGCATACCTTGTCAAGCGTTTTTTGAGTGACGGCGCGCCCCATGCTCCACAACCGAAGGGGCTTAGCCTGTGGAAGGAAATGCGGGAATCGCTGGAACCCGCGCCAGACGGGCGTTTCAGCGATTCCATGCGGGGAAATGGCTGTCCCGCAGGGTCTTCCGGGAGGACGCGCCCGGCGACCTTGGCCGAGCGGAAATCTTTGTCCTTATATACTATTTTGAATAGTAGATAGCCGCCCGCCCGGCTCGGCTCCGGTGGGGGAGCCGCTCTCCGGCGTGAAGGGTCGCCGCAGCCCTTCCGCGGCCCGCGCGCGCAGGGCCTCGCGCCCGTATGGCTCCTGCAATACCTTTTTGTATTCTTGGACGGCTTCCTCCCGGCGGCCCTCCAGATCAAAGAGCTGGCCGTAGAGGAGGGCGGCCCAGGGCCGGGCCCAGGGCGGGCGAACGCCCTTGTCCGGGCCCAGGCCTTCGAGGATCTCGCGCGCGGCATCCGCCCGGCCGCGTTTGAGGTCGGACTCCGCCACACAGAGGGCGGCTTCCGTGCTGCGCGGCCAGGCCGCGTGCGCGCGGCGGCAGGCCACGACCGCGTCCTCCTCCTGCCCCGCCCCGCGCTGCCGGCGCGCGGTGGCCAGGGCCTGGGCGGCGCGGAGCTCGCCCGCGGGGAGGGGAGACGCGAGCGCGGCTTGGGCCCGGCGGCGGAGCTCGCGGTCCGGCCCCTCCGCGGCCGCGCGGTAGTGGGAGAGGGCAGCCTCGCGGTCGCCCTCCAGCTCCAGGCTCCGGCCCAGGAGAAAATGGACGCGGGGCGCCACCTCGAGGGCTTCGGGAGAGCCTTCCTGCGCGGGCAGGAGCGCGGCCCGCGCCTCATGGAAGCGCCCGTCGAGGAGCAGCGACTCGCCCAGGGAGGCGCGGGCCATGGCCGCGACCACGGGTTGGTAGTTGGGGTGCTTCCCCTCCTCCGCGATCTCCAGCACCGCGCGCGCTACCGCCGCGCTCTCCTCGTAGAGGCCGAGCCGGTCGCGCAGGTGCTCGGCCAGGCTCAAGCCCCAGCGCGGCCAGCCCGGGTAGCGGGCCCAGAGGGCCCGGATCTCGAGGAGCGCCCGGTCGGGCTTCTCCTCGTAGAAGGCGTAGATCTCGTAGAGCTGCACCCGGGCCTCGGTGTCGTGGAAGAGCGTCCCCGCCTGGGCCTCCTCCAAGAGGGCGAGCCCCCGCTCGCGGTCGCCCCCCGGCATCCCCGCGAAGAAGCGCAGCACCTTTACGACCTTGGGCAGCACGTCCGTGTAGTAGTCGTAGAGGCCCAGCCCGAAGCGAACGTCTCCGTCCGTGACGCCCTGCGCGCGCGCCTTGAGCAGGTCCTCCCGCATCCGGACCGCGTCCTTGCCGGCGTCGCTCCGGTGCTGGCGGAAGATGTGGTAGCGGCTCCGCACCCCGAAGGCGGCGCCCCGCGCCAGGCGCGCACGCGCGTCGTCCTTGTCCTTCTTCAGACGCGCTTCCGCGAGGGCGAGAGCCCGGTCCGTCTTCTGCAGGAAGGCCTCGTCGAGGGCTGTGCTCCCCGGCCGCTGCTCCAGCTTCCAGCAGAGGGCCAAGGCCTGGAGGTAGGGCCCTACGGGGTCCCCGGGCGCGGAGGCGGAGAGGGCCGAGAGCCGCTCTCCCGCGGCATCGAAGGCCCCGTTGTAGACGAGCTCCAGGGCCGCGCGGTAGGCCTCGTCCCCGGGCGCGGCCACGCTGAGGCCCGCGGCCAGGAGGAGGCCGATCATGCCGGGGCGGGGTCCCTCCCCGGGGGCCGGTAGTCGGTGCGCAACCCCGAGCGCCGGGCGTGGCGCTCCCGGGCGAGATCCACGAGGCGGCTCAGGAGATCGGGGTAGGGGAGCCCGCTCGCCTCCCAAAGCTTGGGGAACATGCTGATAGAGGTGAAGCCGGGGATGGTGTTGATCTCGTTCACGAGGAGCCGGCCGCTCCCCCTCTCCAGGAACATATCCACGCGCGCGTAGCCGCAGGCATCCACGGCCCGGAAGGCGGCCTTGGCCAGCCGCTGGGCCTCTGCCACCGCTCCCGGGGCCAGGGGGGCGGGGATCTTGAGCTCGGTGCGGCTCTGCGCGGAGTACTTGGAGTCGTAGTCGTAGAACTCGCGGTCGGGCACGATCTCCCCCGGGAGGGAGGCCTCGGGGTCGTCGTTGCCGAGGACCGAGACCTCGATCTCGCGCGCGTCGATGGCAGCCTCGATCACGGCCTTGAGGTCGTAGGCGAGGGCGGCCTCGAGGGCGGGGGGAAGGCCCGCCGCCTCCTTCACCTTGGTCACGCCCACGCTGGACCCCAGGTTGGCGGGCTTGACGAAGAGGGGCAAGCCGAGCTCGGCGAGGAGCCGCGCCTCCTGCCCCGGGTCGCGCCGGCGGAGGATCCGGTAGGGGCCCTGGGGCACGCCCGCGTGCGCGAAGAGGGCCTTCGCCAGTTCCTTGTCCATGGCCGCGGCCGAGGCGGCCACCCCCGCCCCCACGTAGGGCACGGCGGCCAGCTCCAGCAGGCCCTGCACGGTGCCGTCTTCGCCGTAGGTCCCGTGCAGCACCGGGAAGTAGACGTCGGGCCGGGCCAGCTCCACCGCGTCCTGGCGGCGTCGCAGCCGGCCCCCCTCAGCCGGCTCCGGGGCCAGGAAGACGGGGGTGCCGTCTTGCTGGTCCGGGCCCGCGCGCAGGAACCAGCCCCCCGCGCGGTCGATGTAGACGGGCAGCACGTCGTAGCGACCGGCGAGGGCGGCGGCCACGGAGGCCGCGGAGCGCACGCTCACCTCGTGCTCGCCGGAGCGGCCGCCGAAGAGGACCGCGATTTTCAAGCGCATGGCCGTGGCCAGTCTACGCGAAGGGCCGGACACGGGGCCAGCTATACTCCGCCTCCATGACCCCGCTCTCCTTCGCCCTCGAGGCCACGGACGGCCGGGCCCGGGCCGGGCGTCTCCACACCCCGCACGGGCCGGTGGAGACGCCGGCCTTCATGCCGGTGGGAACGGCAGGGGTAGTGAAAGCGGTCGTGGGGCGCGACCTCCGGGAGGTGGGCGCCCAGATCCTCCTCGCCAACACCTACCACCTCATGCTCCGGCCCGGCGACGCCCAGGTTGCGGAGCTGGGGGGCCTGCATGGCTTCACGGGCTGGACCGGCCCCTTCCTCACCGACAGCGGGGGCTATCAGGTCTTCAGCCTGGCCAACCTGCGCCGGCTGACCGAGGAGGGCGTGACGTTCAAGAGCCACCTGGACGGGTCCGCGCACCTCCTGACTCCCGAGCGGTCGGTGGAGATCCAGGAGCGCTTGGGGGCGGACATCATCATGGCCTTCGATGAGTGCCCCCCCGGGCAGGCCGAGCGGGCGGTGGTGGAGGAGGCGGTGGCCCGCACCACCCGCTGGGCGCGGCGCAGCCGGGAGGCCCATGCCCGCCGCGACCAGTGGCTGTTCGGGATCGTCCAGGGGGGGACCCACCTCGACCTCCGCGAGCGGAGCGCGCGCGAGATCATGGCCCTCGACTTTCCCGGCCACGGCATCGGGGGGGTCTCGGTGGGGGAGCCGAGCGAGTCGCGGGCCCCCGTGCTGGAGCTCATGGACCGCGTCCTGCCGACGGAGAAGCCGCGCTACCTGATGGGAGTGGGCACGCCCGAGGACATCCTGGAGGCGGTGGCCCGGGGGGTCGATCTCTTCGACTGCGTGTTGCCCACGCGGAACGCCCGCAACGGGCAGCTCTTCACCCGGAGAGGCCGCCTCTCCATCCGCAACGCCCGCTTCCGGGCCGACCCCCGGCCCCCCGATCCGGAGTGCCCCTGCCCCGCCTGCCGGACCACCTCCCGCGCCTATTTGCGCCACCTCCATCTCGCGGGGGAGATCACCGCCGCCACCCTCATGACGATCCACAACCTTTTCTACTACCTTGACACCCTCCGGAGGATGGGGCAAAGTATCCGTTTGTGCCGATTCGAGGAGTTCCGGTCCGACACCCTGCGCGCTCTCTCCGGCGAGGGGGAGGACCCCGCGTGACCCGGCGGAGTTGATCCCCGCTGCCCCCGGCATTTAGAGAAGGTATGGATCCACGGATGCTCCTGGCCCTGGCCGGCTCGCCCCAAGGCGGGGAGAGCAACCCCTTCGCGAGCCTCATCCTCATGGGGCTCATCTTCGCCATCTTCTACTTCATCCTCATCATGCCCATGAGGAACAAGCAGAAGAAGCTGGAGGAGCTGGTGAAGGCCCTGAAAGCCGGGGACAAGGTCATCCTGAACCCGGGCATCTACGGGACCATCGTGGGGGTGGAGGACGACGCTTTCCAGGTGCGCATCGACGAGAAGACCCGGATCAAGGTCCTGAAGAGCGCGGTGTCCGGGCTCCAGGGCCCCCCCGCGGAAACGGAGAAGAAGTAGATGCCCCCCGCGCTCGAGAACCCCCTCGTGCTCTGGCTCGTGGTCTCGGCCGCCCTGGGCGGTCTGGCCTACGCGTTCCTGCGCAAGGAGCTCCGCGTTCGGGCCACCGCTTACGGTGCCCTCCTCGTCGGCTGCGTGATCCTGGTCTGGCCCCCCTTCGACCGGGATGGCCGGCCCGGAAAGATCAAGCTCGGCCTGGACCTGCGCGGGGGAATGCACCTCGTGCTCCAGGTGGTGGTGGACGACGCCTTCAACGCCACCATCGACGACGCCGTGCAGACCACCCGCGACCAGTGCACCCGCAAGGGCATCGTCTTCGCCTCCGCCCAGCGCGTGAGCAGCACCTCCTTCACGCTCGAGGGGGTGGAGCCGGCGCGGGTCAAGGATGCCCGCGACATCCTGAAGGACTTCTTCCGCGATGGCTGGGACATCCGGGAGCCGGCGGAGGGGAGCTTCCTGGTCCAGATGACGGAGCCGCAGCAGCGCAGCATCAAGGACCGGACGGTGAAAGAGGCCATCAGGACGCTGGAGCGCCGCGTCAACGAGCTCGGGGTGGCGGAGCCGGTGATCGCGGCCCAGGGCAAGAACGGCGACCAGATCCTGGTCCAGCTCCCGGGCGTGACCGACGTGGAGCAGGCCAAGTCCGTGATCAAGCGCACCGCCCAGCTCTCGCTCAAGCTGGTGGAAGACCAGGCCCCCACTCGCGAGGCCCTCCTCCAGAACTTCCAGGGCAAGCTCCCCGACAACATGGAGGTGGTCCAGGGCCAGGGTGAAACCCCCGGCCAGCCGATGTTCTACCTCGTGCGCCGCGAGGCCGTGATCACGGGGCGCGACCTCAAGACCGCCCGCTCCGCCGTGGATCCCCAGACCAACGGGCGGGAGGTGGCGTTTGGTCTCAACCCCCAGGGGGCGGAGAAGTTCAAGCGCGCCACCGGCGCCAACATCGGCCGGCACCTGGCCATCATCCTCGATGGCCGCGTGGAGTCGGCCCCGGTGATCCAGGGGCAGATCTCGGATTCGGGCCGGATCACCGGCCGCTACAGCCTGGAGCAGGCGGACGAGCTGGCCAAGGTGCTGCGGGCGGGGGCCCTGCCCGCCACCCTCAAGTACCTGCAGCAGCTGACGGTGGGCGCCTCCCTGGGGCGGGACTCCATCCGCTCGGGGGTGCTCGCCTCCGCCGCGGGCATGGCCTTCATCACCGTGTTCATGCTCGTCTACTACCGGCTCTCGGGCCTGAACGCGGTGGTGGCCCTGACCGCCAACCTCCTCATGCTCCTCGGGGCCATGGCCTACGTGGGGGCCACCCTCACCCTGCCCGGCATCGCGGGCGTCATCCTCACCATCGGGGTGGGGGTGGACACCAACGTGCTCGTCTTCGAGCGCATCCGCGAGGAGCTCCGCAACGGCAAGACGGTGCGGGTGGCGATCCAGAACGGCTTCGACCGCGTGCTGATCACGATCATCGACACCCATTTGACCGCGCTCATCGCTGCCGTCATCCTCTTCCAGTTCGGAACCGGCCCCATCAAGGGCTTCGCGGTCACGCTCGTCATCGGCCTCCTGGCCAACGTGCTCGCGTCCTTCTTCATGAGCAAGTTCCTATTCGAGTGGGTCCTGGGCAAGCGCCAGGTCGCCACCCTCAGCATCTAAGGCCCGCTCATGGAGATCCTCAAGAACCCCCATTACG
>DATMQU010000416.1:0-14425 GCA_035566715.1 Vicinamibacteria bacterium | reverse complement strand
CTTCGGCCCTAAAGCCGCCCGCCACCGCTTCCTTCCCCCTCTTTCCCCTTTCGGATCGAGGCGTAGATGAAGAGAACGCCGGCCGCGATAAGGAGGAGCGGCCAGAACCGCTGGAGGGAGACGAGGTCCAGCCAGCCCAGGTTGTTGGCCAGGAGCAGGAGGCCGCCCACCACCAGGGAGGCGCCCCAGGCCGGGGACTCCCGGCCCGTCTCCTCGGGCTCCCTTCCCCCCCCGGCGTGCCGGTCGTTGAAGAGGGTCGCCGTGCGGAAGGCGTCGACCAGGTTGTAGAAGTAGACGAACGGGATCAGAAAAGCGAACGGGAACGGGTTGATGGTGGCGGTGCCGTAAATGCTCCCCACCCAAGCGAAGAAGAAAGCGAGGGCCTTGGCGGGCTGGCCGTTGTAGATCTGGCCGAGGCCCGGGAAGAGGGAGAGGACGAGGGCCAAGCCGGGGCTCTTGGGTAGCTTCGCGTACGGAGCGGGGGAGGGCAGGGGGTCGCGGAAGCTGGGCGGGGAGGCGGTCTTCGGATCGGTGAGGTCACTGCTCATCGGGTGCTCCTTAATGCCGGCCGGGGAACCGCGTCGCGCCTCCCCTGCGGCCGTCCTTGCTCAAAGGCGTCTACGAGTCGAGGTCCGTCCCCGTTCGAAAACCTCGGAGGCGGGCGGTGAGGATCCAGGACCCGGCGGCGGCACTGCCCCGGCTCTTCTTCTGCTCCTCCTCCGCGTTGCGGCGCCGTTCCAGCAGACGCCGATAGTCGTCCACGCGGTCGTTCATCTTGTCCAGTCGTCCTTCGAAGGCGGTGCCGATCAGAACGCGCAGAATGCGGACGTCCTCCACCAGGCGGTCCTTCCGCTCGATGAGGTAAACACCCGCGTTCACCGTGCGGTCCAGGAGGCGGGTGGCGGCGCGGGTCGGCCCCTCGGGCCCCTTCGCCAGCAGCGCCCCTCCCATGGTGATCAGAGCCAGGCCGGCGGCCGCCGCCGGCAGCCAGGCGGGGATGCGCCAGAAGCGCGGGACGAGAACCGAGGGGGCGGCCACGCGCGGCCGGGCCAGGGCGGCGGCGGCCACCCGCTCCGCCAGCCGGGCCGGCGGCTCTAGGACGGGGAAGGTGCTCAGGGCATCCATCACGTCCCCCAGAGCGGCGCGGAGGGCGCGGCAGTCCGCGCAGCCGCTCAGGTGGGCGTCGAGCTCCGCCCGCCGCACGGGATCCAAGGTCCCCTCGTGGTGATCGGAAAGCAGCTCCTCCGCCCGGCGGCAGTCCATGCTATTCCTCACGCGTGTTCCCGGTACTCGCCCCCCCGGCGCAGGAGGCGCTTGGCGAGCTCAAGGCGCCCCCGGTTGATGCGACTCTTCACGGTGCCGAGCGGGACCTCCAGGGCTTCCGCGATCTCCTCGTAGGGCAACCCCTGTAGATCGCAAAGGATGAGAGGCTCCCTGAGTTCCGGGGGGAGCGCCCGCAGCCCGCGGTGCACGAACTTCACCCGCTCGTCCCGCTCCAGGAGGCGCAGCGGCCCCTCATCCCGGGAAGCCACGGTCTCCAGGAACGCGGGGTCTTGCTCGACCCGGTGCCGGTGTTCCTGTCGGCCCCGGCGATAATGATCGATGGCCTGGTTGCGAGCCACCGCCATGAGCCAGGACGAGAAGGAGCCGTCGCCGATGTGGTAGCGATCGAGAGTCCGGTACACCTTGATGAACACCTCCTGGGTCAGGTCTTCCGCCTCGTCCACACGCCCCGTGAAGCGGTAGGCGAGACCGAAGACCTTTCGGGTGTGACGAGCCACCAGTTCCCGCCAGGCAGCCTGATCACCCCGCCGGCACGCGGGCAGGAGATCGTGATCGCTCTCATTCAACGGTGGCTGCTGTCTCCAGGATCCTACCCCTGCCAACAGATGGGAACGAAGACTGCGGCTTCTGGGTTCTAAAAAGGGAGCGGGCGAGAACACTCGCCGACGGGGCCCCGAATGATCCCCCGGAGTTTGACGCTCCGTCCGGCAGTGTAGTAAAGTCCCGATCCGCTATCAAGTCTATGAAGAAAAAGGCTTTGTGAGAAGCTCGTGAGTTCCGGGCAGCGCTGGCGGCTGGCCGCGGGCGGCCTTGTGGCCGTCGCTTTGCTCTTTGTCTTCTTCCGCGGCGTGGACTGGACGGGTCTCCTGCACGCCCTGCGGGGAGCCAACCCCACCTACCTGGCGGGCGTGGTGCTCGCTACCGTGCTCACGTACCTGGCCCGAGCCTGGCGCTGGGGCTACCTGCTCTCCCCCCTCGCCCGGGTACCCTTTCCCCGGCTCTTCTCCGCGACCATGGTTGGCTTCATGTCCGGCCAGCTTGTCCCGCGGGCAGGCGAGATCGTGCGGCCGTACCTCGTGGCCCGGCGGCACGGGATCGCGACCTCCGCCGCCTTCGCCACCATCATCCTCGAGCGCCTGGTCGACCTCATTACGGTCTTGTGCCTTTTCGTCCTCTACTTGTACGTCCTTCCTGTGCCCGAGGCCCAGTCCCGGGGACCGCTCCTCGGTTTCCTAAAGATGGCCGGCATCCTGACCGGGGCGGGGGCCCTCGCCCTCGTCAGCCTGCTCTTGGCCTTCCACCTCCACGCCGACCGGGCCATGGCCGTGATCGATCGGCTGCTTCTCCGCCTCCCGCGCTGGCTCGGGGGCTGGCTCAGCCAGGCCCTGCGCGCCTTCGGGGAAGGGCTGGCCGTGCTCCAGGCCCCGGCCCCCCACTTGCTGGCCATACAGGCGCAGTCGTTCCTGATCTGGCTCCTGATCGCCCTCGGCCTCTACTGGAACAACGCGGCCTTCGGCCTGACCCTGCCTTTCCACTCCACCTTCCTCCTCATCGCCTTCCTCACGGTGGGGGTGGCCATTCCCACCCCCGGCATGGTGGGGGGGTTCCACGTGTTCTACTTGCTGGCCATGAACCAGGCCTTCGGCGTCGACAAGGACATCGCCGCCGCCGCCGGCACCGCCGCCCACGCCCTCAGCAACCTGCCCGTGCTCGTCCTGGGCCTGCTGCTCTTGGGCCGGGAGGGCCTCACCTTCGGACGGGTGGCGCAGATGACGGAGGAGAAACCCGGGGAGGGGCCCCCCGCGGGCCGGGATCCTGTTGATGATGATGAAGACGCCGGGGCGAGGCGGGTGAGCACGGTTCTGCCCGGCTCCGAAAGGGGGGACGCGGCGCGCCGCGTTTGAATCAATGAAATGTCCCTTCTGCTCCCACATGGAAGACAAGGTGGTCGACTCCCGGGAGAGCAAGGAAGGCGAGGTCATCCGCCGCCGCCGGGAGTGCCTTGGCTGCGGAAAGCGCTTCACCTCCTACGAGCGCATCGACCAGATCCCCCACCTGGTCGTCAAGAAGGACGGGCGCCGCGAGCGCTTTGACCGCGAGAAGGTCCTGGCCGGGTTGCTCAAGGCCTGCGAGAAGCGGCCGGTGCCGGTGAAGACCCTGGAGTCGATCGCGGACCGGGTGGAGTCCATGGTCCACGAGAGCCCCGATCGGGAGGTGCCCAGCGACCAGATCGGCGAGTTCCTGATGGAGCGCCTGCGCGAGCTGGACAAGGTGGCTTTCGTCCGCTTCGCCTCCGTCTACCGCGACTTCAAGGACGTGGACCAGTTCATGGCCACCCTCAAGGGGCTCTTGGAGACGCGGGAGTGAGGGACTGAAAGGCGTCAGTCCGGCAGGGTCTCCATCCTGAACTGCAGGCTGGTCTCGCCGATCCGGACCACATCCCCCTCGGACAGGGCGTGGCGGCTGACCTTCTGGTCGTTCACGAGGGTGCCGTTCGTGCTCTTCAGGTCGTGCAGCACGAAGCGCCCTTGCTCCAGGCGGATCCGGCAGTGTTGGCTGGAGACGGCGACGTCCTCGAGGACGATGTCGTTGGCCCGGGCCCGCCCTAGCGACGTGGTGGTCTCCCGCGCGAGGGCGAACACCTTGCCCAGGCCGGGCCCGCGGGTGACGGCCAGCACCGGCTTCTCGCGCAGGGTCACCGTCTTCTCCAGGTACTCCTCGGTGGTGTTCATGCGCGCGAGCACGGTGCTGGAGAGGGGGCTCGGGGGGGCGGCGTCGCGGAGCGTGGGGGTGGCGGAGGGAGCGCAGTGCGCGCACACGGCATGAGAAGAGGCCAGCGCCGCCCCGCAGCTCGGGCAGCGCGCCGGGGGCGGGCGGCGACGCACCCGCGCCGCGGCCGCCGCCACGAGAACGGCGACGGTGACGCCGAGCCCGGCCCAGAGCAGAGGGAAGGAGCGAGCGGCCGCCCCGGGGGCGGGCGCGGCCGCGGGGACGGCGCGGGGGGTGGCTCGGGCCGACGGGAGAGGGGCGGGGTCGCCGCCCGCCTCCGGCGCACCCTCGATGCGATGGGCGAGGCCGGGGCCGGTGGCCGCGTGCGAGGCCAGGTAATCGCCGCCCGTGAGCTTGCCGATCCTCCGCAGGATCCTCTCCTCGACCCGGCCCACCCCCACGCAAAAAACGGGGATCCTCGTCTCCTCCGCCAGCCTCAGCCCGTCCTCGAGGTTGAGGGCGCTGTTCTCGTCCTTGCCGTCGGTGATGAGCAGGATGGCCCGGTGCCCCCCTCCCGCATCCCGCAAGTAGCGGCTGGCGTCGTAGAGCGCGTCGTAGAGGGCGGTGTACTGACCCGAGATGCGCAGACCATCCACCGCCCGCCGCACCGCCTCCGGGTCGGACGTCCGGGGCTGGACCAAAACGGCTTGATCCGCGAAGGAGAAGACCGCGACCTCGCTCCCCGCGGGGAGGCTGGTCAGGACCCCCAGGACCAGCTCCCGCATGTGGGCAAGCTCGGACCGGGGGATGCTTCCCGATGTGTCTAGGACCAGGGCCACGAGAGCCGGTGGCTCCTTGGCCGCCACCGCGGCCCCCAGGAGAGCGGTCAGGACCAAGCCTCCCGTCCATCCGGCCATCACCGACGTCGGTGGTCGCAATATCTCTTTCCTGGTCAAGGGTCTGGCCGCGCCACCGTTCCCCGGGTCGGCCTTGGGAAAGGTGTGGCCGCCACGCTACAATCAGTCGCTAGCGTCTCACGGTCGCTCGCCGCCGTCGAGTGACCCGGCGCACGCGCACAGGTGGCTGAGGATGCCCCGCCCGAAGTTCCGCAACAACGCCCCCCTGATCCTCCTCCTCACCGCGGGCGCCCTCGCCCTCTTCCTGACCATCGAGGTGCTCCTGCGGAAGAGCCGCGACTTCTCGCCCGACTTCCTGGCTTCCGTCCTCCTCTACGGCCTCACCGTCCTCAACCTCACCCTCCTCCTGATCCTGATCTTCGTGCTGGGTCGGAACCTCGTACGGGTGGTCCTGGACCGGCGCCGCGGCGTGCTGGGCGCCCGCTTCCGGATGCGCCTCCTCCTCGTCTTTCTCCTCATGGCGATCGCACCCTCCCTCCTCCTGATCGTGGTGGGCAGCGACCTCATTCAGCAGACGGTGGACCGCTGGTTCAACGTGGACGTGGAGCGCATCCTCTCCTCGTCCCAGGCACTGGCCACGGCCCTTCGGGAGTCGGTGACGGACCGCGCCCGCGTCGACGCCCGCGCCTTGGCCCGCGAGTTCGAAGCCCGCGGCCTCCTGGAGACCGCGGGCCAGGGGCGGCTCCGGCGCACGGTCGAGGTTCGCTCCCGCGAGTTGCAGATGGACCTGGTGAACGTCTTCAGCCGGGAGGGCGAACTGGTGGCGGTGATGGATCCCCGCCTGCCCCCCCCCGCCTCCTACGACACCGCCTCCGGCGAGGCCCTGGCCGAGGCTGCCCTCTCCGGACGGGAGGCGGAGGCCGTCGTGCCCTTCGGGGCCGGGGAGCTGATGAGGGTGGCGGTACCGGTGAGGGACGCGCGCCGGCGGGTCACGGGGGCGGTGCTGGTTTCGAGCTATCTTCCGGGCGGGGTGGCGGCGGAGGCGCGGGAGGTCCAGGAGCGCTACACGAAGTTCCGCAAGGCGGAGACCTTCAAGGGACCGATCAAGGCCGTCTATCTGTCCCTCTATCTCTTCCCCGCCCTCCTCATCCTGTTCGGGGCGGTGTGGCTCTCCCTCTATCTGGCCCGCCGAATCACGACCCCCCTGCACCTGGTGGCGGAGGGCGCGGAGCGCATCGCGGCCGGGGAGCGCGGGGTCCGGGTGGACTTCCCCTCCGGGAGCGACGAGTTCACGGCCCTGATCGCGTCCTTCAACCGCATGTCGGAGCGGTTGGCGCGGACGGAAGAGGAGGTCGAGTTCAACCGGGCGGGGCTGACCCGCAAGAACCAGGAGCTGGAGGAACGGCGGCGCTTGACCGAGACCGTGCTCGAGACGGTGGGCACGGGGGTGGTGGTCGTGGACCATGAGGGCACGATCATTGCCGTAAACGCCGCCGCCGGTCGGCTCCTCGACCTGGAGGCGGGGATCGTGGGCCTGGGTCTGGAGGGCACGCTCAAGGGGCCGGGCCGCGGGGAGATCCTGGAACTGGTCCAGCGCCTCCTCTCCGGGCGGGTGACGCGCCAGGAGCGCGAGATCCAGGTCCCCACGGGGGGGCGAGACCGGCACCTGGCGGTGACCGTGGTCCCGCTGCCGGGGCCCCTGGGCTCGCCGCCGGGGGCGGTGCTCGTGGTCGACGATCTCACTCCCTTGATGCGGGCCCAGAGGGTGGCGGCCTGGGGCGAGGTGGCCCGCAAGCTGGCCCACGAGATCAAGAACCCGCTCACCCCCATTCAGCTCTCCGCCCAGCGCGTGCGAAAGGCCTACCTCAAGTCCGCCCCCGACTTCGAGAAGATCCTGACCGAGTGCACGGGGGCGATCGTGGACGAGGTGGAGGCGCTCAAGAACCTGGTGGACGAATTTGCCCAGTTTGCGCGCCTCCCCGCGGCCCACCTGGCCCCCGGCTCCCTCCACGAGGTGATCGACCAGGCGCTGTCCCTCTACGATGGCCTCTTCGGAGGGGTGAGGATCGACCGCCGCCTGGCCCCGGATCTGCCCAGCCTGCGCATCGACGCCGACCAGATGAAGCGCGTGCTCATCAACCTGGTGGACAACGCGATCGAGGCCACGGACAAGAAGGGGACGGTGGTGATCGCCACCGAGTTCGACCGGCTGCAGGGTCGCGCCCGGCTCTCGGTGTCGGACGATGGGCCCGGCATCGCCCCCGAGGACCGGGATCGTCTCTTCGTCCCCCATTTCTCGACCAAGAAGCGCGGGAGCGGCCTGGGCCTCGCCATCGTGAGCCGCATCGTCCAGGAGCACCACGGAGCGATTCGGGTCGAGGACAACCCTCCCCAGGGCGCACGCTTCGTGGTGGAGCTACCGGCATGAGGTGCTGATGCGAGAAGCGGTGCTGATCGTCGACGATGAGAGCGGCGTGCGGGCCTCCCTGGCCGGGATCTTGGGGGACGAAGGCTACGCCGTGCAGGCGGTGGAGAGCGGCGAGGCCTGCCTGGCCGCGCTGGAGGGGAGGCGCTTCGACCTCCTGCTCCTGGACGTGTGGCTGCCCCGTATGGACGGGCTCGAGACCCTGGGCCGGGTGCGGGCCCTCGATCCCGAGCTGCCGGTGGTGGTGATCTCCGGCCACGGCAACATCGAGACCGCGGTGAAGGCGGTCCGTATGGGGGCGCGCGACTTCGTGGAGAAGCCCCTCTCCCTTGAGAAGACGCTGCTGGTGGTGAAGAACACCCTGCGCCAGCGGCGGCTGGAGAGCGAGAACCGCTCCCTGAAGGAGCAGGTGGAGCAGCGCTTCGTGATGGTGGGCGAGAGCCCGCCCATCCGCCTCCTGCGCGGGGAGATCGCCCAGGCCGCACCCAGCAACGGCCGCGTCCTCATCTTCGGCGAGAACGGGACGGGCAAGGAGCTGGTGGCCCGCGCCATCCACGACCAGAGCCTCCGCGCCCAGGGCCCCTTCGTGGAGGTCAACTGCGCGGCCATTCCCGAGGAGCTGATCGAGAGCGAGCTGTTCGGCCACACCAAAGGCGCTTTCACGGGGGCCTTGACCTCGCGCAAGGGCAAGTTCGAGCTGGCCGACGGGGGGACGCTCTTCCTCGACGAGGTCGGGGACATGACCTTGAAGACGCAGGCGAAGGTCCTTCGCGTCCTCCAGGAGCAGAAGGTGGAGCCGGTGGGCGGGGCCTCCCCCCTGACCGTGGATGTCCGGGTCATCGCGGCCACGAACAAGAACCTGGCGGAGGAGATCCAGCGGGGGACCTTCCGCGAGGACCTGTTCTTCCGGCTGAACGTCATCCCCTTCCATGTGCCGCCCCTGCGGGAACGGCGCGAGGACATCCCCCTCCTGGCCCGCCATTTCATCGCCACCCTTTCCGCCGAGTACGGCAAGCGCCCGAAGGAGCTGTCCCCGGAGGTGCTGGCCCACCTCATGGGTCTGCCCTGGGCGGGCAACGTCCGCGAGCTGCGCAACATCATCGAGAGGCTGGTCATCATGACCGCCGGCGAGCGGATCGAGGCCTCTCACCTGCCCACGCCCCTGGGGGGGGCGGGGCCCCTCTCCGCCGACAACGGGGCCGCCGCGGGGCCGGCCGCGTTCCCGTCTCTGGTCGAAGCCCGCGAGGACTTCGAGAAGCGCTACATCTGGAAGAAGTATCAGGAGTGTGGCGGCAACATGAGCCGGACGGCGGAGGCGCTGCGCGTGGAGCGCTCCAACCTCTACCGGAAGATGAAGGGCTACGGGCTCATCGCTGCCCGCCGCGGGGAGCCCGTGGGCTCGGCCTAGGAGACTTAGGGTCCGACGCGACGACCCGAGCGCGGGCCGGCCCGGCTCCACCGGGTGGGTCTCGGTGCGGACGGGGCCCCGGGGGGTCCCTCCCCGCCCCTCCCCGGGGCGGAGGGCGTGCTTTTCGCCTTGAATCCCCCGGGGGCTTTCCTCATAATGAGGCGCAGGTCAGGAGGATGCGGGCTACTTGGTAAATCGGCTCACGCCGGACGAGATGGGGCGCTGGCTGTCCAAGGGGCGGCGCCTCCTCCGGCGTGGCCGCAGCCAGGAGGCGGGGCTCGTCTTTGGTCGCATTCTGGTCCGGGAACCTGGCCACGCGGGCGCGCGCCAAGGCCGGCGGGAGGCGGAGGCCGCGGACGCCGAGAACGAGCGCCGCGCTCTCGTCCGCCGCGAAGAAGCCGATCTCGCGCTGCAGGCCGCCGATGGCGCCCGAACGTCCGACCTTCCCGCGGAGGCTGCGGGCGACCACGAGCAAGCGCCGGAGCTCCCGGATCGCCACCACGGGCCGCGGAGGCCGGCGGCCGCCGGGGAGGGTGCTTTCGGGGGATCCGAGACGGAGCTCCGACGGGGGGAGGGCTGGCACCGTGACGCCCTCGTCGCCCTCTGGGCCCTTGGCTTCGCCCTCCTCGCCAGCACCGTGGCCTTCACCTGGGAACGCCTCGTGGACGGTCTGGCCGGCGTGCCCTCCCCGCGCTCGATGGCCCTCCCGACGTCCGCCGTGGGGCCGCGGAGCGCGGCCGATCGGGCCCTCGCGGAGGCGCGCCGGCTCATCGAGGAGGGCGATGCGGTGGGCGCCCTCGCCGCCATCGACCGCTTGACCCCCCAGGATCCCGCCTATCCATTCGCGCTCCGCTACCGGAGCCAGGCGGAGACGATGCTCCGGGAGGGAGGCGCGCGCCGGTGACCTGCCCGGCCTGCGGTCAGGCCCTGGCGACCGGCCAAGAGCGTTGTCTCTACTGCGGAGCGGTGGTGGCCCCGGCGGTGGAGGGCGCCCTCGCCCCCGATCCCCTGGCCTCGCCCCCCCGCGGCAAGGCGGAGCCGCTGCGCGAGATCCCGGGCCTCCGCAAGAAAGAGAAGACCTGGAAGGATGAGGTCAAGGAGCGGATCCGCCATCGCAAGCGCAAGAGGGCGGAGGACGCGGGGCTGCCCCTCTTCGACAGCGAGGAGCCGGCCGCGTCGCCGCCGGAGCCACCCGCGGTAGAGGCGAAGGGGATCCCCCCCGTCGCTTCGGCCGAGGGGGAGGAAGCGGCGAAGGACCCGAGCCACGGCGGGGACGACTTCCGCTCCCTCCCGCCTCCCCCTCTGGACCTGCCGCTTCGCCCCCCGGAGACGGCGTTCCACCGCGGCAGCCCCCGCGCGGCAGAGCTGGAACTGGGCGGAGAGCTGCTCCGGGAGCCGCCGAACCTTGAGCCCCGCCCCGAGGAAGGGCGCCCGCGTGAGTGGTCCCTGGAGGTGCCCGCTGCCCCGCCCGACGTGCGCCCGGTGGAGCGGCCGGCCTTCTTCCGCGAGCGGGTCCAGGCGGCGGCGGCGGACCTCGGCCTCCTGGGCTCCCTTTGGGCTCTGGTCGTCTATTTCGCGAGCCGCGCCGCCCATGTGCCGATCCGGGGGCTGCGCCCCACTTGGCCCTATCTCGTCGCCTATCTGGCCTTTCTGGGCGTGCTTTACGGCGGCTATTTCGGAGGGACCACTGGCCAGACCCTGGGCAAGATCTGGGTCGGCCTCCGCGTGGTCGACGTGGCCGGCCGTCCCGCCGGCTACCTCCGGGCGCTCTTGAGAACCGCCCTGGGGGCGCTCGGCGTGCTTGTCGCCGGCCTGGGCCTGGTCCCCATGCTCTTCGACCCCGCGCGGCGGGCCCTGCACGATCGGATCCTCCACACCCGCGTCATTAAGGGCTGAAGCCCGCTCTCCGCCCGCGCCGTTCTCGCATGGACTCCCTGACCCTCGATCACGTGATCGCCGAGCTCGAGCCGCTTGTCCTGGGCCGCCACTTGGGGCGGCCGCACCTGGGCGGCCCCCAGGCCATCGCCTTGGAGGTCTCCGGGGACCGGGATCACTGGCTCTGGCTCGAGGCGGCCCCCGGCGCGCCCGGTCTCTACCGCCTCCCCCGCACCGAAGCCCGCGGTCTCGCGCGGGGGGCGGAGGAGGCGGCCCCGGGCCGCGCCCGGCAGGCCCTGTTGCTGCTCCGCAAGCACGTGGAAGGAGCTCGGCTCACGGCGCTGCATCGCATTCCCGGAGAGAGGACGGTGGTGATGGACGCCGGGCGCGCCCTCCTCGTCCTTCGCCTTTCCGGAATGCCGGCCCTCACGCTCATCGTGGAGGGATCCGCCCTCTGCACGGTAGGGGCGGGGCCCCCGGTGTGGCCGCTGCCCGCGGCGGCGGCGGAGCGGGAGTGGGACCGCATCGACCCCCGGCTCTTGGCGGCGGCCGCGGGCACCGCCTCCGCGACGGGGCGCAGCCTTCCCCGGGCCCTGCTCAGCGTCTGCCCCGGCCTGGGCCCGCTCCTGGCGCGGGAGTTGGACGGCCAACCGGAATCGCTGGCCGCGCTGCGGGCCCGGCTGGCCTCCCCGCGCCCGACCCTGCTCGCTCCGGGGCCGATGGCGACCTGGCATGACGCCGACCTCGCTCCCCAAGAGGCGGTCGCCCTCGCCCCCATTCCCCTCGAGGGGCGCGGGCGGCTGGCCCTTCACCCCCCTTCTTGGCTCGAGGCCGCCGCTCTGTTTCTGCTCGCCCGCGCGCGGGGAGCGCGCTTCGAGCGGGCGAGGAAGGAGGCCCTTCGCGACACCGTTCAGAAGCGGCGCCGTCTCGCCCAGCTCGAGGCCCATCTCCTCGGGGACCTCCGGGGCCTGCCCGAGGCGGCACGGCTGCGGAGGGAAGCCGAGGCCCTCCTTGCCTCCTCCGGCCGCTTCGACCCCGTCGCGGGGACGGCGGAGGTCCCCGATCCCTACGCCCCGGATCAGCGCCTGCTCGTGGCGGTCGATCCGACCCTCTCCGCCCCCGGCAACGCGGACCGCTTGTTCGCCAAGGCCCGGCGAATCGAGAAGGCGCGGCGCCAAGTGGAGGCGCGCCTGGCCGAGACGCGGGTGGCCTTGGAGGAAGAGGGGGCCCGCGAGGCCCGCCTCCGCGAGGCCCGAGACCTCGCCGACGTCGAGCCGCCCCCGGGCGCGGAGGGAGGCGAGGGGGGAAGGGAGACGGGCACGACGACCGGGCTCGGCTCCCGCCACTACCTCACCGCGCGCGGCTTCTCGCTGCTGGTGGGGAGGGGGGCAAAGGAGAACCACCACTTGACCTTCCACGTGGCGCGTCCGGAGGACGTGTGGCTGCACGCCCGGGACGTACCCGGGGCCCACGTCATACTCCGGGACCCGGAGGGCCGCGCGGGGGGGGAGGACTTCAGGGAGGCGGCGGAGGTGGCGGCTTTCTTCAGCGAGGCACGGGCCGCGGCCCAGGTGGACGTCCACGTGACACGGCGCAAGCACCTGCGCCCCACCCGCGGAGGGCGCGGCCGCGTCGTCATTGCTCACTCCGACACCGTGCGCGTGGCCCCCCGCGATCCCGAGGGCCGGCTCCGCCGGCGCTAGGATATGATCCTGGGTCCATGGCCGATCCCGCCGCGCCCGCGCCCCCGCGCCCCTTCATCACCGCCTGCGCCACGTTACTGGCCACGGGCTTCGGCTCGGGATACGCGCCCTTCGCTCCCGGCACCGCGGGCTCCGCCCTCGGAGTTCTGCTCTTCTGGCCCCTCCAGAGACTCGGCCTTCTCCAGCAGGCCGGCGTGGCGGCGGTCCTCTTCCTGGTGGGGGTGGCCGCCGCTTCCCACGTCGCCCGGCGGGTGGGGCAGGAGGACCCGTCGATCGTGGTCTGGGACGAAGTGATCGGCATGTGGGTCTCTCTCCTGGCCCTGCCCTTTAGGCCCTGGGTCGTGATCCTCGGGTTCGTGCTCTTCCGCCTCCTGGACGTGGTCAAGCCCTATCCCGCCCGGGACCTCGAGCGGCTTCCCCTGGGCTGGGGGATCATGGCGGATGACGTCATGGCCGGCATTTACGCGAACCTCATCCTCCGGGTCTGCCTCCTGGTCTGGCCCCTGACATGACCCTTCGGGCCGAGATCCTGGCCGTGGGCAGCGAGCTCTTGACCCCGCTCCGCTCCGACACCAACGCCCTCTACCTGACCGAAAGGCTGCGGGAGCTGGGCGTGGAGGTGGGGTCGCGGGTCACGGTCGCCGACGACCCTGCCCTCTTGGAGTCCGCCTTCCGCGCCGCCCTCGCCCGCGCCGACATCGTGATCGCGACGGGTGGACTGGGTCCCACCGAAGACGATCTGACCCGCGAGGCGGCGGCGGCCGCCCTCGGACGCGGGCTGCACCGGGACCCCCGACTCCTGGAGATGCTCAAGGAACGCTTCCGTCGGTACCGCCGGGAGATGGCGCCCGTCAACGAGAAACAGGCGGATGTGATCGAGGGCGCTATCGTCCTTCCCAACCCTCGGGGCACGGCGCCCGGCCAGCGCGTGGAGAGCGGAGAGCGGGTGCTCATCCTCCTGCCCGGCCCCCCGGCCGAGATGGAGCCGATGTTCCAGGAGCAGGTCGGGCCCCTGATCGGCGAGCGGGCAGGGGGCAGCGTGCTCCGGACGCGGGTTTTGAAGATCGCCTCGATGTCGGAGAGTGACGTCGAGCAGGCGGTGGCGCCTGTCTATAAGACGTTCACGAACCCGCGCACGACCATCCTGGGCGGACCCGGCCAGGTGGAGCTCCACCTCACCGCGAGCGGGGCTTCGGGGGCGGAGGCGGAGGCGCGGATCGAGGCTCTGGCCACGGGCCTGCGCGAGCGCCTCCCCGGCCGCATCTACGGGGAGGACGGGCGCGAGCTGCCCGAAGTCGTGGCCGACCTCCTCCGCTCCCGGGGGCTGACCCTGGCCCTGGCCGAGTCCTGCACGGGCGGCCTTCTCTCCGCGCGGCTCACCGATGTGCCGGGGGCGAGTCGCTTCCTGGAGCGGGCCTACGTGACTTACTCCAACCGCGCCAAGGCCGAGCTTCTGGGGGTGGAGGCGGCCCTCCTCGATTCCGTGGGCGCGGTCTCGGCGGAGGTGGCGGCGGCCATGGCCGCGGGCGTGCGCCGGGCGGCGGGCAGCGCGATCGGGGTGGGCATCACGGGCATCGCGGGCCCCGACGGGGGGAGCCCGGAGAAGCCGGTCGGCCTCGTCTTCCTGGCCCTGGACGGGGCGGCGGGCACCCGCGTGCGCCAGGCCCATTTCCCCGGCGGGCGCGAGCGCGTCCGCTATCAGGCCTCGCAGGCGGCCCTCGAGATGATACGGCGCGGCCTGCTCGGCCTCGCCAGCTGGTGAGGCGGGGCGGGGACGCACCCGACCACGTCCGCGCCTTCGTGGCCCTTCCCATCGGGTCGGGCATGCGCGCGCGGATCTCCGAGCTCGTGGGCGAGATAAGGCACCGCGTGCCCGGCGTGCGCTTGGTCCGCCCGGAGGGGATCCACCTCACGCTGCGCTTTCTCGGCCCCACGCTCCCCGCGCAGATCCAGAGCCTGGGGCCGCGACTCCAAACCATCGCCGCCGCCTGCCCACCCTCCGAGGCCAAGGTCGCCGGCCTCGGCGTCTTTCCTGCCCAGGGCCGCCCGCGCGTGCTCTGGCTCGGAGTCTCGCTGCCGCCCCCGGTCCTGGCCCTCCAGGCGGCCTGCGAAGAGGCCGCGGTGGGCGCGGGCTTCCCGCCCGAGACCCGGCCTTTCCGCTCGC
>DATMQU010000415.1:0-5260 GCA_035566715.1 Vicinamibacteria bacterium | reverse complement strand
TTGCGCGTCATCCGGTAGTCGAGGTGGGGGCCGGTGGCGAGGCCGGTCATGCCCACCGCCCCGATGCGCGTCCCTTGCCCGACCCGCTGGCCCGGGCGCACGTCGATGCGGACCAGGTGCCCGTAGAGGGTCGTGAAGCCGTTCGCGTGGCGAAGACGCACCGCCTGACCGTAGCCGCCGTCCCAGCCCGCCCGGGTCACCACCCCGTCCGCGGTGGCCATCACGGGGGTGCCCGTGGGCGCGGCGTAGTCCACGCCCAAGTGGGGGAGGGTCTCGTGGAGGACGGGGTGAAAGCGGGCCAAGCTGAAGCGGGACGTGATGCGGGAGAATTTTAGGGGGGAGCGCAGGAAGGCCTTGCGGAGCGACGTGCCGTCGGGGGCGTAGTAACCGACCCCCCGCGTGCCCTCGAAGCGCACCGCCCGGAAGACCCGGTTGCCCCGGGTGAGCTCGGCGGCGAGCAGGCGGCCATAGCGGCGGAAGCGGCCGTCCAGGGAGAGCTTCTCCACCGCCACTTTAAAGCCATCCCCCTTTCGGAGGTCGGTGTTGAAGTCCACCTCCCAGGCGAAGATATCCGCCAGATCCAGGGCGAGCTGGTCGTCCTCGCCGGCCGTGTTCACGGCCGCGAAGAGGCTGGACTCGATCACGCCCGCGACGCTGGCCACCCCCGTCTCGTACTCGTGGCTCACGACCTCCGCCCCGAGCGCCTGGCCTCGGCGACTGACCCGCAGGGTGCGGAGCTCGTCGATGCCGTAGGTGAAGGCCCAGAGGAGCCCGTCCGGCCCGAGGGCCAGGCCGAAGGGGTGGCCGATGGAGAGGCGGGCCAGATCGTGGACGGGGCGGGCCGCCTCCACCAGGCGCTGGACGCCCGCGCGCGAGAGGGTGCCGTCGAGAAGGGAAGCCAGGGTGGCGCGCCGCCCCACCGTGCCCCGGAGGACGCGTAGCCCGCCCACGGGGGCGGGCGAGGCGCCGAAACCATCAATCCACCACGGCAGCTGCGTGGGCAGGAGGAGCAGGGCGAGGGCACCCGCGGTGCGGAGTCGCTTCATTCAGCCACCGTCAGTATAAGTTCTGGAAATTAAGGGTCAAGGACTTAGGCGCCTTGCCCGTCCCGGCCGCCCGATGCTAGTCTAGCCAAGTCGCTCGACCGACCGGCAGCGTTTCTGCCCGGCACCCACTCCATCGGGAGGCCATGGCCACCGCTCTCATCGAGACCCGATTCCGCGACACCGCGCTCGAGCCCATCCGGGAGAAAGTGATGGCCGGGCAGCGGCTGGACTTTGCGGACGGGGTCGCCCTTTATCGGACCCACGACCTTCTGGCCCTCGGCCACCTGGCCAACCACGTCCGCGAGCAGCGCCACGGGAATGTCGCTTACTTCGTCTGGAACACCCACCTCAACCACACCAACGTGTGTGCGGCCACCTGCGACTTCTGCGCCTTCGCGGCCAAGAAGGGGGAGGAGCGGGCCTACACCATGGGGCTGGACGAGATCTTCCGCAACGTGGCCGCGCTGCCGGCGCCGGTGCGGGAGGTTCACATCGTGGGCGGCTTGCACCCCGACCTGCCCTGGTCGTACTTCCTGGACATGGTGCGGGGGATCAAGAGGGTCCGTCCCGACATCCACATCAAGGCGTTCACCGCGGTGGAGGTGTTCTTCTTTCACCGCCTCTACCGCATGAGCATCGATCGCGTTCTGGCCGAGCTCCGCGAGGCCGGCCTCGACTCCATGCCCGGGGGAGGGGCGGAGATCTTCGCTCCCCAGACCCGGGACGCGATCATCAAGGGCAAGGCCGACGCCGAGCAGTGGCTGGCCGTGATGCGGGAGGCCCACCGGCAAGGGATCCCCACCAATGCCACCATGCTCTATGGCCACATCGAGTCCGTGGAGGACAGGGTCGACCACCTCCTCCGGCTGCGGAGCCTCCAGGACGAGACGGGCGGCTTCGTGACCTACATCCCGCTGGCCTTCCAGCCCTGGGAGGCCCCGGCCATGGACCTACCCGAGACCACGGGCTTCGAGGACTTGAAGGCGATCGCGGTGGGGCGGCTGATGCTCGACAATTTCCCCCATATCAAGTCCTACTGGATCATGATCGGGCCGCGGCTGGCCCAGGTCGGCCTCAGTTTCGGGGCCGACGACATCGACGGGACGGTCACGGAGGAGAAGATCGCCCACGACGCGGGCGCGCCCACCGCTCAGTCCCTGAGCGTCCATGACCTCTGCCGGCTGATCCGGGAGGCCGGACGCCGGCCCCTCGAGCGGGACACCGTCTTCAACGTGATCAAGGAGTGGTGAGCGCGGCCGTGTCCGAACCCTTGCGCCTGGGCATCGTGCCCTACCTGAACGTGGCCCCCGTCGTTCACGGCCTCCGGGGCGACCCCCGCTTCCGCCTGGAGCGCGATGTTCCGGCCCAGGTCGCGGAGCGGCTCCACCGCGGTGAGATCGACCTGGGCATGATCCCTTCCATCGAGTACGCCTATGGGGACTACGCGATCGTGCCCGGGATCGCCATCGGCAGCCACGGCCCCGTGCGCTCGGTCCGCCTCTTCCACCGGCGGCCGCTCCCAGAGGTCCGCCGCGTGGCCCTGGACACCTCCAGCCGAACCAGCGTAGCCCTGCTCAAGATCCTGATCCGCGAGCGGCTGGGGCGGGACCCGGAGTACGTGGACATGTCCCCCTCGGTGCCGGAGATGCTGGAGGCGGCCGACGCCGCCCTCGTCATTGGCGATCCCGCTCTCTACTTCGAGGGCGAGGTCGCGCACCTGGACCTGGGTGAGGAGTGGCGGGCCCGGACCGGGCTGCCCTTCGTCTTCGCGTTCTGGGCCGGCCGCCCGGGGGCGGTGACGGCGGCCCAGGTGGCGCGGCTGCAGGAGTCCCTGCGGGCGGGCCTTCAAGCCATCTCCGCTATCGCTTCGAGCTACAATGGCTACGGTGCCGGACACGGGGCGGAGAACGAGTCGTACCTGCGGTCGAACATGGTTTACGACCTGGGAGAGGCGGAGGTGGGAGGGCTGCGGGAGTTCTACCGGCGGGCCCACACCCTCTCCCTCATCCCGAGGATCCCGGAGCTGAGGTTTCATGGCCATCCCTGAGGCGATCGCGGAGAAGGTGCGGGCGGGGGAGCCCCTCGACCGCGGGGAGGGTGTCGCCCTCCTCCGGGAAGGCGACTTCCTGGAGCTGGGCATGCTCGCGGACAGCGTCCGGCAGCGGCTGCACCCCGAGCCGGTCGTCACCTACATCATCGACCGCAACATCAACTACACCAACGTCTGCACCGCCCAGTGCGCGTTCTGCGCGTTCTACCGGGATCTGCCCTCGAAGGAGGGGTACCTCCTCTCCAAGGGCGAGCTGGCCCAGAAGATCGAGGAGACCCTGGCCCTGGGGGGGAACCAGATCCTGCTCCAGGGGGGACTCCACCCCGACCTCGGGATCGAGTACTACGAGGAGCTGTTCCGCTGGATCAAGGCGAACTACCCCATTTGGATCCACGGGCTTTCCCCGGCGGAGGTGAAGCACATCGAGAGGGTCTCCCGCCTCACCACCGAGGAGGCGCTGCGCCGGCTGATCGCGGCCGGCCTCGACTCCATCCCCGGAGGCGGGGCCGAGATCCTGTCCGACCGCGTGCGGGAGCGCATCGGCATCGCCAAGGGCACGACCGCGGACTGGCTGGAGGTCATGGAGGTCGCCCACCGGCTGGGCATGAAGACCACGGCCACCATGATGTTCGGGCACGTGGAGACGCTCGAGGAGCGGATCGACCACCTGCTCCACCTCCGCGACCTCCAGGCCCGGACGGGGGGCTTCACGGCCTTCATCGCCTGGACCTTTCAGCCCGCCCACACCGCCATCGGGGGGGACGAGCTCACCTCCTTCCAGTACCTGCGCACGCTGGCCGTGGCCCGGGTCATGCTCGACAACTTCCCGAACGTGCAGGCCTCTTGGGTCACCCAGGGGGGGAAGATCGGCCAGGTCTCCCTCCGGTTCGGGGCCAACGACTTCGGGAGCCTCATGATCGAGGAGAACGTGGTCTCCGCGGCGGGCGCACACTTCCGCCTGACGGAGGCGGAGATCGCACGCAACATCCAGGACGCGGGGTTCGTGCCCAAGCGCCGGACCATGGACTACCGGATCGTGGGCGATCCCTACTGTTGGACGCACCGGACCCCGGCCCTGCCCGGGGAGCAGGCTACGGCCGCCTCTCTCGCCGGCTGAGCCGAAGCCCGGGGGCACCCTCAGATCAGGCCGCGCGGACGGCCGGCAGGTTCTCTCCCGCCGCCCACCTCGAAGCCTTTCCCTGCCCCGGGTCCGCTAGGTCTCCTTACCGCCTCCGCGCCGCCTTCTTGAGCAGCGTGGTCGCCCGCGCCGCGTCCGCTTCGCTCTCGAACCCGAAAACGGCCGAGAACTGCCGGCCCACGGCCTGCGCCACCACGAAGGCGATGTTGATTCCGGCATCCGCCAACCCGCGGGCCATGGCCTCGCACAGGCCGGCCCGGTTGTCTCCGGTGACGAGCAGGGTGGGGATGGCGGAGGGGCCGAGCCCCGCGCCTGCCATGGCCGCCGTGAGCTTCTTGCCCCCTACCGGAAACAGCTCGATGACGGCCTGGGCCTCGCCCCGCTCGCGGTAACCCATCACCACCTTGAGGTCGGTGCGGGTGGTGGCCGCCGGCGCCAGCACGTCGGCGAGCATCCCGGGGCGGTTCTCCACCCTGCCTCGCCAGAGCGTGATCTTCTTGACGGTGACACCCATAGGGCCTCCTTCGGTCGAGGAGGCTAGCCCCGCCCCGGGCCGAGGTCAATCGGCGACGGCGTCCGCCTCGGGGGGAACGCCGAGGCGGAATTCAGGACCTCCCCCAGACGAGATTCGGGGTATGCCCGCTAGCCGGGAGGCGTGGTGAGAGCGCAGTTTTGGCGCGGCACTGGTGACGGCCACGAAGGTGCGTCCTCTGGTTCGAGGATCGCGGCCGGTCGCGATCGACTCCCCGCGAGCCGGACCGGTTTCCGCGCCCTCACCCAGACTCTCCCGGCCTCCCTAGGGAGCCGTTTCCTGGCCCAGGCAGCCGAGAGGACGAGCGCTTCTGGCCCACCCGGCCTCGGAGGTCGGCCATGATGGCAAGACATGTCGGGCTCAGAGCGCTCACCTCGCTAGCCTTCCTGTTGGCGGGGGTGCCCTGGAGCTTAGCCCAGTCGACGTCGGCCCAGATCCACGGGACGGTCAAGGACGAGTCGGGGCCACTCCCCGGGGCCGCTATCGTGGCCCAC
>DATMQU010000414.1:0-3627 GCA_035566715.1 Vicinamibacteria bacterium | reverse complement strand
CCCCCGACTCCACGGACGAGCATCTCGAGCGCGGTTTCCAGGGGGCGAAGCGGCTGGGCACGAACGTGATGACGGCTTCGGTGAGGAAGAGTCTGGTGCCCCGCCTGGACCAGTGGTGCCGCAAGCACGAGACGTACCTGGGTCTGCACAACCACTGGTTTGGCGACCCTTGGTTCAAGGGGGACCGGAAGCAGGAGTTCGAAGGCCCCGATGACTTCGCGGAAGCCCTCGCCGGGCGCTCCCGTTTCCTGGCCATCAACCTGGACGTGGGGCACTTCTCCGCGGCCGGGCACGACCCGGTGGCCTATATCCGGGAGCACCACGACCGCATCGTGAGCCTCCACATCAAGGATCGGGACCGAGACGCCGCGCACAGCTACCGCCGGTTCGGGGAGGGGGCCACGCCCCTGCGGGAGATCGCCCGGGTCCTGAAGGAGGTGCGCTTCCGTTATGGCGCCAACCTCGAGTATGAGATCGAGGAGAACGATCCGACGGAAGGTGTCCGCCACGCCCTGCAGTACTTCCGACGGGCCCTGGAGGAGAAGGCCTAGAAGGGGCCGGCCCCGCCTGCGCGATTGACTAGTAAGGAGTGCCGCCGACATGAGCTTTAGTGCGAGTGCCCACCGCGCCTCTCTCATCTTGGCCCTGAGCGCCGTTCTCGCCGCGGCGGAGCAAGCTCCGCCGCACAAGTGGGAGATCCACGACCCGAACCGGCCCCTGCCCCCGGTGGTCGACCCGGGAGGCCCCGGCACGCCGGAGGCTCCCGGGCGGCCTCCCTCCGATGCCATCGTGCTCTTCGACGGGAAGGATCTCTCTCGGTGGCGTTCGGAAACGGGAGGTCCCCCGGGCTGGAAGGTAGAGAAGGGCTACACGGAAGTGGTCAAGGGCGCGGGGGGCATCGTGACCGAGCAGGCGTTCGGGGACTGCCAAGTCCACGTGGAATGGGCGACGCCTGCGGTGGTGGCGGGCGACGGTCAGGGGCGCGGGAATAGCGGGGTCTTCCTCATGGGGCGGTACGAAATCCAGGTCCTCGATTCGCATGAGAACCGCACTTACGCGGACGGCCAAGCGGCTGCCGTCTACGGGCAGACCCCGCCCCTCGTGAACGCCTCTCGCCCGCCCGGGCAGTGGCAGACATACGACATCGTCTTCGAGGGCCCCCGCTTCACGGCCACCGGCACCCTGCGCCGCACGGCTCGGGTCACGGTCTTCCACAATGGGGTGGTCGTGCAGCACGCCACCGAGCTCACGGGGCCCACCGCGCACAAGGCGCGGCCGCCCTACGCGGCGCACCCCGACCGGCTCCCGCTCATGCTCCAGGAACACGGAAACCCCGTCCGCTACCGCAACATCTGGGTCCGGGCGTTGCCGGAGGAGAGGCCGGAGGGGCCCTAAACGGTCACCCAGCGCCGCGTCCGCGCGGCCCTCTCCATGGCCTCGAGCACGGTTTGGTTGGTCACCCCGTCCTCGAAGTTGGGGCGGGGCACTGTCCCGTCCGCCATCGCCTCCAGCAGGTCGTAGACGGTGTGGGTGAAGGTGTGCTCGTAGCCAATGAGGTGGCCGGGGGGCCACCACGCTCTGATGTACGGGTGGTGCGCGGCGTCGGTGACGATCACGTCGTGGAAGCCCTGGACCGCGCCCGCGTCGGAACGCAGGAACACCTGCAATTCGTTCAGCCGTTCCAGATCGAAGACTAGGCTGCCGAGGCTTCCGTTGATCTCGAACCGGTTGTAGTTGCGGCGGCCGGGCGCCATGCGGCTGGCCTCGATGGTGCCCAGAGCGCCCCCCGCGAACCGAACCACCGCCGCCGCGGCGTCGTCGACGCTGACCCGGCCCCGCTTCTTCGGGTTCTCGGGCAGGGGCCGCTCCTTGATGAAGGTGTGCAGGGCCGCCGTCACCTCCTTGATCTCCCCAACCAGAAAGCGGGCGAGATCCACGGCATGGGAGGCGAGGTCGCCCAGGGCCCCGGAGCCCGCCCGCTCCTTGCGCAGCCGCCAGACCAGGGGGAATGAGGGATCGACGATCCAGTCCTGGAGATAGGTCCCCCGGAAATGGCGGATCTCGCCGAGCCGTCCCTGCTCGATGAGCTTTTGGGCGAGCTGGACGGCGGGGACGCGGCGGTAGTTGTGGCAGACCATGTGGACGACGCCGGCCCTTCGAACCGCTGCCAGCATGGCCTTGGCGTCCTTGAGGGTGTTGGCCAGGGGCTTTTCGCACAAGACCGCTTTGCCCGCGCGCGCGGCCGCGATTGCGATCTCGGCGTGGCTGTCTCCGGGCGTGCTCACGTCCACGAGGTGGATGTCCTTGCGGTTCACCACCTCGCGCCAATCGGTGGCGGCCTCCTCCCAGCCCAGCCGCGCGGCCGCCTCCCCCACCGCCCGGGCGTTCCGGCCGCACAGGACCTTGAGGCGCGGCTTGAGCCGGGGGTTCAGGAAGGGGCCGACCTGCCGATAGGCGTTGCTGTGGGCCCGCCCCATGAAGGCGTACCCGATGAGGGCGACGTTCACCTCTGGCATTGGGGGCCTCTTTGCCCTGGCCGTTCGCCGGCTCAGGGCTTGGTGTCGGGCGAGAGTCCGAGCCGCTTCAGCACTTCCGGGGGGCACCCCGTCCACTCCACCACGACCGTATTGCCCTGGTACTGAATATCCTCGACCCCCATACGGCTGCTCCAGAAGCCGGAAGCGGTGAGATCGCGGAAGTCGTTGAAGAATTTCACGCCGTGGCTCATCTCCGGGCGGGCCTTCTCTGGCCAGGCGATGTCGTCCAGCACCTGCGCCCGCTCCCCCTCGCTGCATTCGAGGAACGCCTTGGAGAAGCGCCGCCCGCACTCCGCGTCCAGCCAGGCCAGGCCGCCCCGTATCGCGGTTTGCCGCCGCTCCCGCTCACGGTCGTTGGCCATGGGATCGGTCATGATGAAGTCCATGAACTCGGGCACCAGGGCGTCGGAGGCGCTCCCCGAGCGCTCGTCGCGGGGGATCACGGCGTCCGCGAGCACCCGCACCGTCGCGTATTCTCGGGCGGTGAAGAACTTGGGCGTGAAAGCGCCCGCCCGGGCCTTCGCCTCCCGGGCACGGGGAGCGGCGGGCTGGGCCTCCGCGCGAGCCACGGGCAGGGCGGCGGCCACGGGCACGACCCCCATCATCTTCAGCAGTCCCCGGCGTCCGATCTCGGCCATCTGTCGTTGCTCCCTTAAAGCGTTCCCTTCCGCCTCTCCTCCGCGATGTACTCGCACGTCCGCATGGCCAGGGCGAGGATGGTCCAGGTGACGTTCTTGTCCGCGTTGTTGACGAAGGGGCCACCGTCGGCCACGAACAGGTTGGGCACTTCGTGGGCTTGGCAGTACTTGTTGACCACGGACGTGCGCGGACTGTCGCCCATCCGCGTTGTCCCGACCTCGTGGATGATCTGTCCCCCCTTGGAGATCCCGTACTCTTCCTCCCGGTCCGGCATCTTGCTCAGGGCCTTGCCCCCCAGCTTGTCGACGATGCTCCGGAACGTCTCCTGCATGTGCTTGACCTGGTTGAGCTCGTAGTCCGACCACTTCCAGTGGAACCGCAGCACCGGGATCCCCCAGCGGTCGACCACATCGGGGTCGATCTCGCAAAAGGAGTCCTTGTTGGGGATCAT
>DATMQU010000413.1:0-8144 GCA_035566715.1 Vicinamibacteria bacterium | reverse complement strand
GCCCGCGGACTCCACCCCGGGCCGGGAAGCCGCTCAGGTCCTCGGCCTCTCGCTCTACCTGGCCGGCCGGCTTCCCGAGTCGATTCCCTACCTGGAGCGGACCCGGACCTGGGCCGCCGACAACAGCGAGCTGCTCTTCGTGCTCGGCAACGCCTACATCCAGACCCGCCACCCGGACGAGGCCCGCGAGGCCCTGGCCCGCCTCTACCGCGTGCCCGCGGACTCGGCCGCGGCCCACCTTCTCGCCGGCCAGATGATGGTCCGCCTGGAGTTCGAGGAGATGGCGGACGTCGAGCTGCGGAAGGCGGTGGAGAAGGATCCCCGTCTGCCCCAAGCCCGCTACCTCCTGGCCCAGGCCGCCATCTTCCGCGCCCGCTTTGACGAAGCGGTGGCCCTGCTGGAGAAGGAGCTCGAGGTCAACCCCGGCAACGCCATGGCCCTCTACCGCCTGGGCGACGCCTACACCCGCCAGAACAAGTGGGAGGAGGCGATCACCGCCCTCCAGAAGTCGATCTGGCTCAACCCCTATTTCAGCGGCCCCTACATACTTCTCGGCCGCGCCTACATGAAGAAGGGCCAGCCCGCGACCGCGGAGGGAATGCTGCGGCGGGCCATCGCCTACGACCCCAACAACAAGTCCGCGCACTACCTGCTGGGCCAGCTCCTCCAGCAAGGGGGCCGCCCGGACGAGGCCAAGAAGGAGCTGGAGCTCGCGGAGCGGCTCCAGGAAGAGAAGGAGCCGCGGTGAGGCTCCTGCTGCCTCTGTACGCCCTGGGGACGGCGCTCCTCCTCCTCCCCGCCCCTCCCGCGGAAGCGCCCTGGCCGGTCTCCCTCGTGGACGTGGCCGAGCGCGCGGGCCTGCGCCATCCTTCCGTCTACGGCGGGCTGGAGGAGAAACGCTTCATCATCGAGACCAACGGCGCGGGGGTGGCCTTCCTGGACTACGACAACGACGGGTGGGTGGATGCCCTGGTCCTGAGCGGCACCCGGCTCCGGGAGGGCGCGCGGGACGACGTGGTCTGGCCCTCCGGCCAGGCTCCGGTGAGCCACCTCTACCACAACAACCGGGACGGGACGTTCACCGACGTGACGGCCAAGGCCGGCCTCGGCAAGATCGGCTGGGCCTCCTCCGTCTGCGTGGGCGACTACGACAACGACGGCTGGCTGGACATGTTCGTGACCTACTTCGGCCGCAACGTCCTCTATCACAACCGGGGGGATGGCACCTTCGAGGACGTGACGGCCAAGGCCGGCTTTCCCACCACCGGGACCCGCTGGGGCTCGGGCTGCACGTTCATCGATTACGACCGGGACGGGAAGCTAGACCTCTTCGTGGCCAACTACCTGGCCTTCGACCTCCAGACGGCCCTGCAGCCGGGCCAGGGAACCAACTGCCTCTGGAAGGGGATCCCCGTGAACTGCGGCCCCAAGGGCCTGCCCACGGACACGAACCTGCTCTACCACAACAACGGCGACGGCACCTTCACCGACGTCTCGGAGCGCTCGGGGGTGGCCCGGGTCACGGGCCGCTATCCGATGACGGCGGCCGCGGCCGACCTGGACGGAGACGGCTGGCCCGACATCTACGTCGCCTGCGACTCCACCGCCGCCATCCTCTACCACAACAACCACGACGGCACCTTCACCGATACCGCGGTGGCCAGCGGCGTGGCCTTCAGCGAGTACGGAAACCCCCAAGCGGGGATGGGCTTGGCGGTGGGGGACTACGACGGGGACGGTCGGCTCGACCTGTTCAAGACCCACTTCGCGGACGACATCCCCGCCCTCTTTCACAACCTGGGTCGCGGCCAGTTCGAGGACGTGGCTTCCTCGGCCGGTCTCGGGGTGCAGAACCGCTACGTGGAGTGGGGGGCGGGCATGCCGGACCTCGACAACGACGGCTGGCCCGATCTCTTCTACGCCACCGGCAACGTGTACCCGGAGATCGAACGCATCTTCAAGGAGTACCCGCACCGGGGGCCCAAGGTTGTCTTCCGCAACCGGGAGGGGGCGACGTTCGAGGATGTGAGCGCGCGCAGCGGCCCGGGGGCGAGCGCGCCCCATTCCAGCCGGGGCGTCGCCTTCGGGGACTTCGACAACGATGGGAACCTGGACGTGCTGGTCATGAACATGAACGAGCCCCCCTCGCTGCTGCGGAACGAGTACTCGGGCCCCAACGCCTGGCTGGAGGTGAAGCTCGTGGGGACCCGGTCCAACCGCGCGGGCCTGGGGGCGACCGTGATTGTGACCGCGGGGGGGCGGAAGCAGGCCCAGGCCGTGCTCAGCCAATCGAGCTACTATTCCCACAACGACCTGCGGCTCCACTTTGGCCTGGGCCGAAGCGCGAGAGCGGACGCGATCGAGGTGCGCTGGCCCAGCGGTGGGATCGACCGGCTCCAGGACGTCCTGGGCCGCCGGGTGGTGACGATCCGGGAGGGCGCGAACCCCTGAACCCTGTCGCCCCCGATCCGCTTCCTCGCCCCTGTAAGCTCGCGATGCCGGAGGCCTCGGGATGTGGGCGCCGACCATGATTCGCGCCGTGGGGGTGGTCGTTGCCGCCGCCGCGCTGACCGCGTCGGGGGAGGGGGGAGGGGCGCCCGCGGGCCCGGCTCCGAAGGGGCCCGGCCCCGCGTACGTGGGCAACCAGGCCTGCCTGGCCTGCCACCATTCCATCCAGCAGAGCTACTCCCGCACCGCGATGGCGCGCACGAGCGGTCCCGCGCTCCCGAACCTGATCGAGGGGTCGTTCCGGCACGCTCCCTCGGGGGTGGAGTACCGGATCTTCAAGGACGACGACCGCGCCCTTCTCTCCTACGCGCGGTCCCAAGACCCCAACCTGAACGGGACGCAGCTCCTCAAGTACTACGTGGGTTCCAATACCCGGGGGCGTACGTTTCTCTTCGAGATCGACGGCTTCCTCTACCAGGCTCCCCTCAACTATTACGCGGAGAAGAAGCTGTGGGACATGTCGCCCGGATACGAGAAGCTCAAAGAGATGGAGCTCAACCACTCGGTGACGCCCAGCTGCCTCTTCTGCCACGCCAGCGGCGTTCAGCCGAACGTGCGGGGGACCCTGAATCGATTCGGGGGAGACGTGTTTCGGCAGGACGGAGTGGGTTGCGAGCGCTGCCATGGGCCCGGGGGCGACCACGTGAAGGGCAATGGCCCGATGATCAATCCGGCCAGACTGACGGGTGAACGCCGGGACGGGGTCTGCTTTCAGTGCCATCTCGAGGGGCAGGCGGGGATCCTGAAGCCGGGGAAAAGATTGGAAGACTACCGGCCGGGGGAGAGGCTCTCCGACTACGTCACCACTTTCGTGGTCGCGGACGCGGCCCGGGGCGGGTTGGGAGCGGTGAGCCATGTGGAGTCGCTCGAACAGAGCGTCTGCAAGGGCAAGAGCGGCGACGCTCTGTCCTGCATCACCTGTCACGATCCGCACCGGGCGCCGAACCCCGCCGAGAGGGCCGGCTACTTCCGGGCCAAATGTCTGGGCTGCCACGTGGCCCTGGCGGAACGACACCATCCGGACCAACCGGACTGCACCGCGTGCCACATGCCGCGCCGGGAGAGCACCGACGTTGGGCATACGGTGGTGACGGATCACCGGATTCCCAGGAGGGCGACGAATGAGGGGCGGGAGCCGTGGGCGCCGGGCCGGCGACTGGTCCCCTTCGGCAACGCGCGCACGGACGCGCGCGATCTGGGGTTGGCGTACGCCGACGTCGCGGAGCGAGGGGACGAGTTCGCCCGCCAGGAGGCACTCCGGCTCCTGGAAGAGGCCCGGCCGCGGTATCCCGCCGATCCCGCCCTGCTGACCCGGTTGGGCTATCTCTACCAGACGCGCGGGGATCTGGACCGGGCGGCGAGCTCCTACGAGCAGGCCCTCGCCGCAGATCCCGACCGGGCGGTCGCGGCCGCGAACCTGGGGGTGATCTACGCGAGCCGCGGCCAGCTCAACTTGTCCCTCCCCCTCTGGAGGAGGGCCTTCGAGAACAACCCCCAGCTCAGCGACCTCGGCCTGAATCTGAGCCGGGCCTTGTGCGCCGCCGGCGAGGGGAGAGGCGCGCGGGAGGTGCTGGAGCGCGTGATGCGCCACAACCCCGATTTGGGGGCCGCGCGGCGGCTGCGAGCGGACCTCAGCGCGGGCGGAAAGTGCGGTGGTCCCTGAGTGCGGCCCGGTCGGAGTGGCGGCCCGTTCCCCGTCTCCCTCCGCCTCCCGACGTCCTCGCTCCCGGTTCCTAGCCGCCGTCCCCGAGGGGTAGGCGGACGTCGCGTCGGACGTACCGGTCGGGGGGCCCCTCGAACGCCACGCGCAGCGCCCAGTCGCGGCCGGCCCGCTCGAGCGTGACGCCCCCCACCCCTCCTGGTCGGCGGGGGGTGCGCAGGAAGAGGGCGTAGGTGCGCCCGCCCAGGCCCTCGAGGGAGAGGCGGAGGGCGGAGCCCTCGGCCCGTGCCCGCAAGACGCGAAGCCCCTGGCTCCGTGCTCCGGGGGCGGCCGCCTCGGCCCGCATGTAGACGTCGGTGCCTTCGTCGTAGGAAAAGACGACCTCGGTCGTCTCCGCGCCGTCCACGACGACCTCGGCCCGCTGCACGTCCCCCGACTGGGACCGCGCGAAACGCGCCGACCGGCCGTTCACCGCGACCGAGCGCACGGTGGCGTCGAGGGGGAACGACGGCGCCACCACCAGCCGAGGAAGGGGAGCCGGGCCCGAGCCTTCCTGGCGCCTTATCGTGATCGTCTCCCGGCCGGAGGTGCGGAGAAGCTTGAGCTCGAATCGGGACTCGCCCACGGCCAGGCTGCGCACCGTCACCCGATCCCAGTCCGCGGGGAGCTGGGGCGCGAAACGGAGGACACGGCCGCCCCCTCCCGCCTCCAAGCCGAGCAGGCCGCGGAGGATGGGGGTCACCACCATCGCCTCCGACCAGACCTGGTGGTGGGAGGAGCGGCCGAAGGGCGTGTCGAAGTCCCCCGACAGTAGCTCGGTGACGTAGCCGAGGGCGCTCCGCGAGCGCAGGAGGGCGTTCGCCATCAGGGCCTGTATGCCCACGTGCGGCCGACCGTAGCCGTAGGCGGCCATGGCCGTCCAGCCCGTGAAGAGGGGCCAGACCGAGCCGTAGTGGTAGGACAGCGGATCGTAGAGCTCGCTGCGGTTGGAGAGGAGGCGCGCGCCCCAGTCGGTTGCGATGGCCCCCGCGCCGAGGTGGTCGATCTCAGACTGGCCGCGGCCGTCCTCGAGGACGTGCCACCACAGGGGGACCGCGGGGAGGACGGTGTCTTCGTCCACGAAGCGGCCCCGGGCCAAGGCCTCCATTCTCGCCTGGCGTCGCTCGCGGTCCGGTCCCGGCTCGGCCAGGGGAGGCTTGCCGGCGGGCAGCACGGTCGCGAAGCCGTAAAAGCCGCGGCCCTCCAGCCAGTACGTTCTCTCCGTGGCGGCTCGGGTGCGCTCGGCGTCGGCCCGCGCCTCCTCGGCCAGCGTCGATTGGCCCATCGCCTCCGCCATCTCGGCCAGGCTCCGGGCGGCCTCGATGAACACGCCCTGCATGTAGATTTCCTCGTGCGGCGGATAGAGTGCTCCCCCTTCCACCCATCCGTGGCCGAATCGGGTGTTCTCGACCAGGCCGTTGCCGTCGGTGTCGGTGCCGGCGGAGAAGCGCCAGGCCTTGAGGATCGACTCCCAGCTCGCCTTGAGGAAATCGCGGTCCCCGGTCGCCCGCCAGTAGTCGCCGTGGGCCGCCACGTAAAGCGGGGTGGCGTCAGCGCTGTTCCAGGGGTAGGGGTAGTCCGAGAACCAGGGGAGAAGGGAGGCGCTCTGGGAGACCTCGTGCGGGATCTTCCCGTCCGCGCGCTGGTATGTCTTGAGGAAGGCGAGGGCGGTGCGGGTGGCCGCAAAGTCGCCGCAGGCGTCCAGGGCGAAGGCCGTCCAGAGCGCGTCCCGTCCGAAGAACCAGGCGTAGCCGGGCCGCTCGCTGTCGCCGGAGGTGCGGTAGCCGGCGACCAGCCCGGTTCCCAAGAGCGGGTTGGTGACCATCCCCTTGTCCAGGCCCACCTTGGCCCAGGCGAAGGACTCGTCGAGGCGCGCGTCCGGAGTGGCGATGGACACCGTCTGATCCTGCAGGTGCCGGTAGTGGGAGACGTTGCGGTCGTAGAGCTCGGCCACCGAGCCGAGCAGACGGTCGTAGGCTGCGGTGGCCGCCGCTCGCCCTTCCACGCTGGCCGCCATCGCGATCGGAATGAAGCCGGAGCTCCTCCCTTCCGCCCCCGCCTCAATCACGAAGCGGGTGGGAACGTCCCGCGGCTCCTCCTGGTAGGGCATGACGGACACGTCCCGAGCCGTAGGGGAGCCGACGACAGCCACGAAGCGCTTGCTCTCCTCCGTCAAGAAATAGGCGTGGGCCTTCCCATCCCATTCGAGGTTGGGCGTCATCAGGCCCCCCGGCCACATGAGCCGCAGCCGGGGGCGGAAGGAGGCCGTGATGGTCATGGGCAGGGTGCTCTCCACGTCCAGAAGCATCAAGATCCCGGGCTCCTCCAGGGGAGCGAAGATGATTTGCCGGACCGTGAAGGCCGCGTGGGCGTACGTGAGCACGGTCGCCTCCGGCCGCACGGTGATGCCGGCGGTGACGTCGCGGCCGTCGATCTCCAGCGGGTAGTCCCGCAAGCGGAACGAAAGGTGGAAGTCGTCCAGCAGCTTCAGAGGGTAGACCCAGGATTCAAGGGTTTGACCTTCGTGACCGAGAACTGCGGACCGCCGGCCCACGACCCCGAAAAAGCGACCCGCCTGGGCGGGCTGTTCGAGCTCCAGCCCGCTCTTGACCAGGGGGAAGCGGGCCACGGAATCGGCCTCCGGACGGGCCGGGTCAGGGAAGGCAAGCGCGATCAAAGAGCCGCAGATCAGGCAGATGAGGGTGCATCCCTTCTGCACGCAAAACCTCCTCGTGGGCGGGGGCAGGGTAGGCCGCTGGGCTGACCTCGTCAAGCGACACTTTCTTAAGGACTGTCAATAAGTGCCTGAGGGGCCTGAAAAAGGCCTTGACGCCCCGACGCCCACCGAAGTAGCATCCGCGAACAAATTATGCTTCCGAAGAGTAAAGTTTATGCCATCCGGACTGGCAGTGCCGCCCGCGGGGCCCTCAAGAGCACGGCTTGCTGGTACTGGCTCCCAAGGAGCGCCCGACGGTCTGGTGGTGGGACGAGAGCTCACACCTTTGTCGAATCGCAACGAGGTTGAACAAGTTCCTGAAAAATGGGGCCGACCGAGACCCTGAAGGGGGTTGGGTTATGACGTTGTTCCGACGTGTTTCAGTAGTAGCGTTCCGGTCCTTGACCGTGGGGGCGTTGGCGGGCCTCGTCCTCGCCTTGGCCTTCACGCCGATGCCCGCGACGGCCCAGGCGGTCTACGGCAGCATTGCGGGCACCGTGAACGACAGCACCGGCGCCGCAGTGCCGGGAGCGGCCGTGACCGTCACCAGCCTCGAACGCAAGAGCGTCGACACCGTGCAAACGAACCCAAACGGGAATTACGTTAAGGACCGCCTGCTGCCCGGCCGTTACGAGGTGAAGGCCGAGTTGGCCGGCTTCAAAGCCAAGGTGGTTTCCTCGGTCAACGTCAGCGTCGACACCCAGACCCGAGTGGACTTCCGTCTCGAGCTCGGAGAGGTGTCCGAGACCGTCATCGTCAACGCGGCCGAGGGCCAGCTCTTGAAGACCGATCGCGCCGACGTGGCCACGACCTTCGAGACCAAGCAGCTGACGGAGCTACCGGTTCTGGACCGGAACTTCACGAAGTTCGTCCTCCTCACGCCGGGAACGCAGAAGCAGGTCTGGCAGCACGCGGCCAGCGAGAACCCTCAGGGCTCTACGCAGACCATCGTCAACGGCCAGACCTTCAGCGGCACCGGCTGGCAGCTCGATGGGACCGACAATCGCGATGTCATCCTGGGCATCGTTGTCGTGAACCCCACCCTGGAGTCCATCGGCGAGACCAAGATCACCTCCCAGAACTACGACGCCGAGTTCGGCCAGGCCATCGCGGGGGTGGTGTCGGTGCAGACCAAGTCCGGCACCAACAAATTCCATGGCAGCGCCTTCGACTTCCACCGGACCGACGGGTTGCAGGCCCGCGATCCCTTCTCGCAATCCC
>DATMQU010000412.1:0-3437 GCA_035566715.1 Vicinamibacteria bacterium | reverse complement strand
CTGGTGGAACAGACGGGCCGCCCGCAGGGTGGTGGCGTCCGAGAAGTAGATGAGCACGTTCCGGCAGAAGAGGACGTCGATGGGCATGAGGTCGAGGAAGCTGGCCGGCTCGAGGATGTTGCCGGGACGCAGGCTCACCAGCCGTCGGATGGGCTCCTTGATCCGGATCCCCGCCCCCTCCTTCACGAAGTGACGCTCCACGAGAGCAGGGCTCGTGGCCCGGAAGGAGTTCTGGTGGTAGAGGCCTCGCCGCGCCTTCTCCAGGGCCTCCCGGTCCACGTCCAGGCCCACGACCTGCACATCCCAGTTCCAGAAGAACTGACCGCTGTCGTAGACGATCATGGCCAGGGTCATGACCTCTTCGCCGGTGGAGCAGCCGGCGGAGAGAATGCGGAGCCGGCGGTCGCCGGTCTTGGCTTTTCGCTCCTTGATGCTCCGGAGCACGCTCTCCGCGAAGACGTTGAGCTGGGCCTGCTCGCGGTAAAAGTAAGTCTCGTTGTTGGTGAGGTGGCTGACCATGCGCTCCCGCTCCTCCGCGCGCTGGGGCCCGAAGCGCAGGTAGCGATAGTAGTCCTCGAAGGAGAGGAGGCCCAGGAAGGAGAGCCGGCCGGCCAGGCGGGCGCGGAGCGAAAGCCGCTGGTTATCGTCGAAGTAGAGCCCGAACTGCTCGTGGATGAAGTCACGGAGGAGGCGGAACTCCTCCTCGGAGAGGTCGGCGTCGAGGTCGGAGGTGCGGAACATCAGAGAGCAGGGGGGGGAGTCCGGATCCCCCCCCGAACCTTCGCCCGCCCCGCCGGAGCCCCCCTAGGTCCACGCCCCCGCGGCGCCCGCGGCCCCGGCCTCACCGTGGGCGTCACCGGGGGGCGAGCTTCTTAAGGGCCTGGGCCGCGGCCTGGCGGACTACCGGGGATGGATCCGACGCCTTCAGGTCCATCAGGGGACGCAAGGCCTCGCGGAAACCGCCGTCGCCCAAGGCGTGCGCCGCCTCCGCGCGGACGTGGGCGCTGTCGTCGGCGAGGGCGGCGAGCAGGAGCCGGCGGGCGTTGGGTTCCTCGAGCTTGCCCGCCAGGTCCACGAGGAGGCGCCGCGCATCCGAGCCCGAGCCGGAGAAGGCCCGCTCCATCTCGGGGAGGGCGGCCGCGCCCAGGCGGCGCAGGGCCTCGAGGGCGGTGAGCTGGAGTCCGGGATCGGCGATGGCCTCGATGAGGCGGCCGGCCGCCCGGGGATCGCCGATTTCCCCCAGGGCCGCCGCCACCGCCCGCCGGACGGTCGCGTCCTCGTCCCCCAGCCGGCCGAGGAGGGCGGGGGTGGCCTTTGCGCTCCGGATGCGCCCGAGCGCGGTGGCGGCCCCGCAGCGGACGCTCCAGTGCTCGTCCTCCAGGGCCAGGAGCAGGGGAGGCGCGGCTTGGGGGTCGGCGATCATGCCCAGGCTCTCCGCCGCCGTCCGCCGCAAGTTGCGGTCAGGATCGCGCAGGATCTCGAGCAGGGGCCGCACCGCGGCCGGCGCCCGGATCGCCCCCAGCGCCTCTACGGCCGCGAACCGCAGCTCCTTGCGGCCGTCGGACAGGAAAGGCAGCATGCGGGGAACGGCTTCTGCGTTCCGGATCTGGCCCAGGGCGCGCAGGGTCACGAAGCGCATCCGCGGATCCGGGTCATCGAGCAGGGGCATGAGGTCGCCCGCCGTCTCCGCTTCCTGGAGCTTGCCCAGGGAAAGCACGGCCTGCTGCCGGACCAGGCTGCTCTCGTCCCCCAGGGCCAGGCGCAGGTGGTCGAGGACGCCCGCGGCCTCGACCTCGCCCAGGGCTTTGATGGCGGCCGCGCGCACGGTCTCGCGGGGATCGCGGGAGGCCGCGATCAGGGCGGGGGCGGTGGCGGGATCGCGGAGGAGGCCCAGGGTCTCCGCGGAGCGAATGCGCACCGCCGCCTCCGGGCTGGCGAGGGCCTGCAGGAGAAGGGGGACCACCCGCGCGGGGGACATGCGGGCCAGGGCGTCCATGGCGCTCTCCTGGATCAGCTCGCTCTCGTCCCCCAGGAGCTCGAAGAGCAGCATGGCCGCGTCCTCGTCCCCCAGGCGGCCGATGGCCACCACCGCTTCTGCCCGCACCTCCGGGGAGGGATCGTGGATGAGGGGCGCGACGAGGTCGATCCCCCCCGCGGGCGCGATGAAGGCCAGGCACCTCACCGTCCCCTGGCGGACCGCGTCCTCGGGATGGGCGAGGCCGTGGGCGTAGGCCGAGCGGTCCTGGAAACCGATGGAGACGAGGGCGTGGGTCACGTACTCCTGCATCCCCGCTTGGCCGAGGAGGTCCACGAGCAGGCGCTCCGCCCGCGGCTCCTTGAGCCAGCCGAGGGTGATGGCCGCGGTCCGCCGGTTGAGGGGATCGTCGTCGCCGAGAGTGAAGAGGAGATGGTCTACGAGGTCCTCGCGCCGCAGCGCGGCTTGGACCTCCGGGTCCAGGCTCTCCCCCCCCGCGGTGGCCCGCTGCTCGATGTCCACCACCGCCCGAATAGCCATGTTGCGGAGGGCGGGCTCGGGGTCGTAGAGGTGCGGGATGAGGCGCGGCAGGGCATCCCGATCCGCGAGCCGGCCCAGGGCCTCGAGCGCGGGCCCCCGGAAGAAGTCGTCGCCCAGGAGCTCGAGAAGCGCGGGGGCGGCCCGCGGGTCCGCGATCTCGCCCAGGGCGTGGATGGCCGGGTACTGCAGCCAAGGCTCGGACTTCAGGGCCTCGATCAAGGGCAGCACCGCCTCCGGGTCCCCGATCTGGCCGAGGCTGGCCGCGGCCGCGTGACGGACGTTCACGTCCGGATCGCGAAGGGCGGCAATGAGGGGCGGCACCGCGTGCCGGTCGCGGAGCGACCCCAGCATCACGGCCGCGAAGTTGCGGACCTCTTCGTCGGCGTCCCCGAGGAGGGTCAGGAGGGGGGGGACCGCCGTCGGCCCCAGCCGAACGTAGGTCTCGATGGCGGCGTTGCGCAAGGCCGCGTTCTCGTCGTCGCGGAGGGCGGCTTCCAGGGCGGGCAGGAGCGTGCGCAGGGGGAAAGCGGCCAAGTGCTCGGCGGCCGCCTGCCGCACCGGCCAGCTCTCGTCCGCCACCGCCATCAAGAGCGGGGGGATGGCCTCGGGGTGGCCGGAGCCCCCGAGCTCGTCCACGGCCTTGCGGCGGACCGCCTCCTCTCCGGTGCGGAGCGCCTCCAGGGCAGCCTGTATGTCCATGCTTAAACTCGGGGCACGCTCGGGCCGGAGGGCGGCCCGCCCCCTCTTACTGCACGCGGAAGACCGAGACCAGCTTAGCCAGGTTCTCCGCCTGCTGGGCCAGATTGACGGTGGCCTTGGACATCTCCTCCACCGTGGACAGGTTGTCGCGGGCGATCTCCGAGATGTTCTCGATGGCCTTCACCACCAGCTCGCCCCCCTTCTTCTGCTCGAGGGTGGCATG
>DATMQU010000411.1:0-2130 GCA_035566715.1 Vicinamibacteria bacterium | reverse complement strand
GAGCTGACGCGGGTGCTTAAGGGGATCGCGGTTCCCGAGACCTACACCCTCTCGGGGGTCCTCGTCCTCGGCGTCGAAGACAACGCCATCCTGGCCCACCCCGACTTCCCGAGCACCCGCGTCCGCCTGCGGGTGGGCGTGCCGGGCGAGACCTGGAGGGAGGTCCGCGAGGCGCTCGAAGAGCAGAGGGCGCTCTCCAAGTGCGGCATCGCCCTCAAGTTCGTCAACGCCGAGACCATGCTGGAGAAACTGGGCGCGGTCATGGGGCGGGGCTTCGAGGTCAAGATCCCCCAAAAGCTGTTTCGGGCCTTCCGGCTTCCCGTCCGCGTGGAGCCGTCGGTGACGATCGAGGGCCGCCGCCTCGCCTTGAGGGTCAAGCCGAATGATGTCCGCATGGTCCACGACGCTCTCTGGCTCAGTGCCGGTGTCGAGGCGCGAGGGGAACCCGCCGCTCCGCCGCCTTGAAGGGGCGGCCCGCCCTTGGGGTCCGGGGCGGGGCCGGGCGCCGCGCTCGCCGGTAAGCCCGGAATCCTAGGACCGCGTCAGCGCTTCCGCGAGCGCCCCCGCCACCCGGGCGTTGTGGCGCAGAAGGGCCCGGTTGGAGAAAACGCTCCTCCCCTCGGTCAGCTCCCGTAGCCGCTCGAGGAGGAACGGCGTGACGCCGCGCCCCCGCAGGCGGGCGCGCGCGGCGTCGGCCAGGGCCTGGGCCAGCGCTCTCTCGTAGAGCGGGCCCGGCATCTCCTCCTCCGCGGGAATGGGGTTGGCCACCACCATGCCCGTGCCGAGCCCCAGGGACAAGTGGGCCCGCACCGCTTTCGCCAGTTCTTCCAGGGCGTCGAAGCGCCGGTCCACGGGCAGGTCGCTCTCCCGCCGGTAGAAAGCGGGGAATTTGTCCGTGCCCCAGCCGTAGATGGGCACGCCTAGGGTCTCCAGAGCCTCCACCGTCTTGCCGAGATCCAGCACCGCCTTGGCCCCCGCGCAGACCACCACCACCGGGAAGCGGGCGAGGGCGGTCAGGTCGGAGGAGACGTCCCCGCTCTCGCCCGCGTCGCGGTGGACGCCCCCGATCCCGCCCGTCGCCAGCACCCGGATGCCCACCCGGTGGGCCAGGAAGAGAGTGGCGGCCACCGTGGTGGACCCCGCCCGACCGCTCGCCAACTGGGCCGCCAAGTTGCTGAGGTTGAGCTTGGCCACCTCCTTAGCCGTGGCCAGCCGCTCGAGGTCGCCCGCACTCAGGCCCACGCGGGCCCGGCCGTCCAGGACGCCGATCGTGGCGGGCACCGCCCCCGTCGCGCGCACCTCGGCCTCCAGCTCCGCGGCCGCGCTCACGCCTTCCGGGTGCGGCAGCCCATGGGTGACAAGCGTGGTCTCGAGAGCCACCACCGGCCGTCCAGCGGCAAGGGCCTCCGCCACGTGGGGGGCGACGCTCCAGAGGTCGCTCACGGAAGGGACCACTCCTTAAGCCGGGCCCGGGCCCGCTCCGGCGTGGCCCCCAGCAATCCCGCCGGGCCCCAGTCGGCGATGGCGAAACTGGCGGCCACGATGGCGCGCTGGAGCGCGCGTTCCTGGGCGTCGCCCCGCAGCCAACCCGCGAGCAGACCCCCCGCGAAAGCGTCCCCCGCCCCCGTGGGGTCCACGGCTTCTCCCCGAGCCGCCCATTCCACGAAACGGTCCCCGCGGACGTCGAGGAGCAACCCTCCCCGGACCCCGCGCTTGAAGACCACGTAGCGCAGCCGTCCTCCGGTCAGGGAGCGGAGGGCGGGCCGGGGATCCTCCCCGGCCCCGTCGAGCTCCATCTCGTCCTCGCTCAGGAAGAAGGCATCCACCCGCGCCAGCACCTCCCGGAAGGCGGGGAGCGTCTCCCGGCGGAGCAGGAGGAAGGGGTCGAGAGAGAGAAACGCTCCCTCGCGCGCGGAGAGCGATTCCACGAGCGCTTTCTGGACGGGGAACGGCATGGGGGCCAAATGAAAGGCGCGCGCCTCTTTCCAGGCCTCGGGAATGCGATCGGCGGCGGGGGAGACCTCGGCATGGGAGGGCCGGTCCAGACGGTGCACGATCTGGCGCCGGGCCCCCTCGTACAGCAGCCAGGTGCGGGCGCCCGGCCGGCCCAGGTCGTGCACGCCGTCAAGC
>DATMQU010000410.1:0-10025 GCA_035566715.1 Vicinamibacteria bacterium | reverse complement strand
CCTCCGGAACCTGGCCTACTTCTGGACGGGACGCTTCGCGGGGGCTGTGCCTTACTTCTTTCCTGCCGTGCTGGCGGGCATCCTGTTCCTGGCCTGGGGACCCCGCGACCGGGCAGGGTGGCTGGCGCTGAGCGCGCTCGTCGTGTCCTACCTCGTCTACATCTGGCTCATCCCCGACAACTGGTATGGCGGAGGGGGGACGGTGGGAAACCGCTATTTCCTGAACCTGCTTCCCCTTGCCTTTGTCTTCATGCCCCGGGGGCGGGAATGGGTGGTGGTGGGGGGGGGCTTGCTGGCCACCGCGACCCTGCTCGCCCCCATCTTCCGGGCACCCCTCTACCACTCGCTGCATCCGGGGGACCATGCCACCCTCGCCCGCTTCCGCGTCTTCCCGGCCGAGATCACGATGCTCAACGACCTCTCGGTCTTCCTCGACGTCTGGCGTAAGAAGAGGCCCTACGGGGACACGGAAGGGGACGCCCGCAGCGGTCGCTCCGCTGATCCCACGTCCTACTGGCTCTACTTCGTGGACAACGGCACGTACGGACAGGAGTCCTCCTTCGGGGAGGATGGCTTTTGGATCCGGGGGGGCGAGAGCGCGGAGGTCTTCCTGCGCGCGCTGGAGCCGGTGGAGAGGATGACGATCCGGGTGACGGGGGGACCCGCGGGGGACGTGACCACGGTGCGGGCGGGCGGCCGACGGGCTCGCCTGGCCGTGAGCCCTCTCCACGCCCAGGAGGCGGTCTTCGACATCGACCGGCCCGGTTACGGCTTCTACGACTCGTTCGTCTACCGCTTGGAGTTCGGCTCCCGTTTCGGGGGGGTCTCGGAGAAGGATCCCCGGCGGCTGGGATCCTTCGTTCGGATCACGCTCCAAGCCCGCGCGCGCCGGCGCTAACCGGACTCCCAGGCGATCCGGGAGAGACGATCCCGACCCCGATGCTGGCTAGGGCGCGGGCCGACGCGCCAGGAAGCGGCGCAGCAGATCCTTCTCCGTCTCGTCCCACACCCCGACCAGAAAGGTGGCCAAAACGAAGACCGCCGAGGCCAGGGCCGCGCTCCAGAGGAGGGGCCATCCACGGAGGAGCCAGAGCACGACCGCGAAGGCGCCGGTGGCAAAAAGAGGGCGCACCAGGAGCGAGGGCCAGGAGGCGCGGTACCCGTAAGCAAACAGAGCCAGGGCGGTCATGGCGAAGTAGGCGGCCTCGGTGGCGACGGTGGCCCAAGAGGCGCCCAGACCCCCGTAACGCGGAATCCAGACGAGATTCAAACCCACGTTCAAGCCGAGGGCCAGGGTGGCGGTCAGGACAATGGTTCCCCAGCGGTTGACGCAGGCGAGCGTGGTCTCGTTGAAGTTGGAGAGGAACATGAAGGCGGCGGCGGGGAGGAGGATCCGAGCCATGCCTGCGCTCGGCCCGTAGTCGGGGCCGAACAGGAAGGAGACGAAAGGCTCGGAGGCGAGGGCGCCGAAGGCGGCGATGGGCAGACCCACCAGCAAGAGGTATTTCAGTCCCCGCCGGTAGATACGGCTGACCGCCTCCCGCGGCCCGAGGTGCAAGGCGGCCATGGTGGGGATCAGCGCATACCCGAGAACGCGGGGGACGAGAGTCAGTCCCTCCAGGACGCGCACGGGGGCGCTGTACCACCCCACCTCCTGCGCCCCCCTCATCTTCTCGAGCATGACCGCGTCCACCTGGAAGAACATGAGGATCACGGCCCCCGCGTAGGCAAAGGGCAGGCCCTTGCGGAAAAGTTCCCCCCAGAGCCGGAGGTCGGCCGCCGGGCGCACGGGGATGACCCGGGTGTAGACGTAACCGTAGAGGGCGGCGTCGTCGAAGAGCCTCACGAGGGCGAAGACGAGCACGAAGCCCACGACACCGTAGCCCGCGTGCAGGCTCGCCCAGCCTAGGAAGAGAATCGCCGTCCGCTCCGCGAGGAGCGAGATCGATTCCGCGGCGAACATCTCGAAGCCCTTGAGTAGCCAGCGGAGCGTCGCTTTGATGGACTTCAAGATGAGGTCGAAGGACAAGACCAGGACCGCCGTCCAGGTCGGACCCTCGTAGAGCCAGCGTCCGATGCCCAGGCAGAGGACGAGGGTCACGACCGAAAGCACGGCCTGAAACCCGAGCAGGTTGCCGACGAGGCGGGCGGCCAGGGAGCGGTCCCGGCTGATGGCCAGAGTGGTGGCATAGGACATGCCGAAGTCGGGCAGAAGGCGGAAGAGGCCCACGAACGCGAAGGCCGCGCTGTACTGGCCGAAGGCCACCGGGGCCAAGTAGCGTGCGGCCAGGAAATAGAGAAGGAACAGGGGCAGGATCGAGGACTCGCCGATCGCGGAGAAGACCGTGTTGCGCGCGATCCGGCCGGGGCTGTGTCCGGCGGGGGTCAGCTGCCCGGCTCCGGGGGGAGCAGCCCGTCCCGCTGGCGGCTGATCCTGAGGCAAGTCATGCGCCAGTAATTTATGGTCCCTCTGTCAATTAGGGCTCACTTCTACCCTCGCGAGCGCCCCGAGCTGGCGAGCAGCCTGGCCACTGCATGCGACCGTGCGGCAACGCGGGATCCAAAGTGGGTCGCGCCGCCCGCCTTGGAAGGGGAGGCAGCCAGTCCGACCCTCAGTGGCCCGCAGACCCTTCCCAACTCCGCGCATTATGGCCCGCCATCGCCTTTGCCGTCCATGGGCGCGAGCCCGGACCGGTGGCTTGGGTTTTCGATTCTCTTGAGAACGGCCCTTCGGCGACCTCGAGATTCGGCTTCCCGCCAGGTCCCTGGGCGCGCGGGCGCTCCCATGCCCGGCCCTCAGCCTACTAGCTCTGGTAGTAGCTTCGAATGCTCCCTATAGTCCCTCCCTCGTGGGGCTGCCCACGATCAAGGGAGGACGATTCATGCTCTCGCGCCGAGCGCTCCTAGCCGCCGTCCTCCTGGCAGCTCCGGCAAGCGCCCAGACCCCTGTGCCATCACCATCTCCCTTGCCCTCGGTACAAACTGAGTACGTGGAAGTCACCGCCACCCGCATCGCCGAAGACCCGGAGGAGGTGCCCGCCGCCGTGGAGGTCGTGTCGGGCGAGGAGCTGCGCCTGCGGGGCGCGACCGATCTGCGCAGCGCGCTCGCCCTCGCCACCGGTGTCGACATCGCACCCGGGGCGGACCAGGGGCCGGCCGCTTCGGTGCCCGAGTTTTGGGGACTCAAGGAGTTCGACGCCTTCCTTCTGGTGGTGGACGGGGTTCCGTGGGGTGGAGCATTCAACCCCGCCCTGGAGACGCTGAGCCTCGTCGACGTCGAACGCATCGAGATCCTTCGGGGGGCGGCCCCCGTCATGTACGGAACGACCTCGTTCGTGGGTGTGATCCACGTGATCCACCGCCCGCCGGGATCGAAGGGCGGGGTGGTGAGCCTATTCGGCGGGAACTACACCAGCGGGGGAGGCGCAGTGAGCCTCCCTTTGCCATCCTGGAACGGGATCGACTCCACGCTCGACCTCGACTTCGACAAGGAGGGCTTCCGGGACGACCGTACCGGGTTCAAGCGCGGCCACGCGCTCTTCCGGAACCGCCGGACCTTGAGTCACGGAGTGCTCCGCCTCGACTTCGACGGGACCTGGCTGGACCAGAACCCGGCGAGCCCGCGTCCCCTCCAAGGGACCACGTTCTCGAGCGCGGTTCCTCTGGACACCAACAACAACCCGGACGGGGCGTTCATCAACAACCGGCGCTATTCCCTCTCGACCGGCTATGACCACTCCTTCACCGCCGTCACCTGGTCCAGCCTTCTCTCCTTCTCCCACTCGACCCAGGATGTCTTCCGGGGCTTCCTCGTGAATCTGGGGGAGACGTTCCCAAACGCCCACGGCTTCCGCGAGCAGATCAGCCTCGACGACCTCTACTTCGACACCCACCTGGCTTGGACAACGTCCCCTCGGCTGAAGCTCGTGGCCGGCGCGGACTACCTTCACGGCCAGGGTTCGGGGCATGGTGGGGATTTCGACTACTTCGTCAACCTGGACGTCACCAACCCTCCCGGGAGCGCGCAGCTCCCCCCCGCGGCCGATATTCACATCCACGACCGCCGAGACTTCTCCGGCATCTACGCCTTCCTGGAATGGTCGCCCGACCCCGCCTGGCGGGTCGAACTGGGGGGCCGCCTCAACCGGACGGTGGAGTCCCGGGACGCCTCCACCCTCGATCTCGGAAGCGGAGATCTGACGGGAGGGCAGAGCGAGGTCACGAAGACCCGACCCGGAGCCACCGCCGCCTTCTCGTGGACCCCGTGGTCCTCGGGGAAGGACCGGCTGCGGTTCTACGGCGGCTACCGCAACACCTACAAGCCGGCCGCCATCGACTTCGGCCTGGACACCAACCCGCAGATCCTGAAGCCGGAGACGGCGGAGAGCTACGAGGCCGGACTCAAGAGCCGCCTGTTTGACGGCGCGATTGGCATTGAGGTGGAGTCCTTCCTCATGGACTTCAAGAACCTGGTCGTGACCCAGAGCGTGAACGGCCTGCCCGCACTCGCCAACGCCGGAGCGGAGCGGTTCCGGGGCGTGGAGGCGAGCCTCGCCTGGGACATGAGTCGGCACTGGACAGGGCGCGCGACCTATAGCCTTCACGATGCCCGCTTTCGTGACTTCGCCTCCGACTTCGGCCAAGGCGTCGTGCAGCTGGCTGGCTTCCGCCTCCCCATGTCCGCACATCACATGGCCTCGGCGGGCATCCGCTACGCGGCGGAGCGCGGCCTCCTCGGGCATGCGGAGATTGGGGTCGTGGGCAGCCGGTTCCTGGATCGCCTCAACACGGCGATGGCCCCCGCCTACGCGACCCTGTCCGCGGGGGTGGCCTACCGAGCGAGCGGTTGGGAGGTACGGCTCGAGGGGAAGAACCTGAGCAACGAGCGGGAGCCCGTGTCCGCGAGCGAGATGGGGGACGGGCAATACTACCTGCTGCCCGCCCGACGCGTGAACCTCACCGTGTCGAGGATGTTCTAGCCCCGTTCGGGGGTGGCGGGTGGACCGACCTAAAGAGGGCGCTGCCGCGCGCCCGATGGGACTCCTTAGTGGCTCCGAGGGCCCTTGACGGGCCGGGCCCGTTTGGAGAATGCGCGTAGCTCCCTGTCTTGCCGCTTGACCTCCTTCACCTGAGCACGGACGCGAGGGTCGCGCAGTAGACCCATGAGGCGTTCCGCAGCCTCCTTTCCCCTACCCGAGGCCAAAGCGACTACCCTGCTCTCCCATTGCGGATGCAGGCCCACCAGAATGGCGATGTCGTAGAGGTCGTTTGTTCCTCCGGCCCTAAGCTTTAGTCTGAACAGGGTCTCTTGGTCGACCACGCGGAGCCTTTGGCCTTTCACGACGAGTTCAACCGTCCGTTCCGGCGTCACTGCTTCCAAGGGCGGGAGCACATCGAAAGGGACGGCATCCACGGCTCGACGTCCCACGGGGAGGATCCCCTTCAAGCAGTCGAAGTCCCCCGCGAGAGGATCGCCTTTGAAGAGCCGAGCCTCGACCCCGTGTTCGCGGAGCCGCCGGAGGGCTTCGGCCAGCGGCATCGCCGTCATGACGTCCACGTCGCGGGTGGCCCGGGCGTACCCATGGACGTTGACGGCTATCCCGCCCACGATCGCGCTTCGATCAACGCCAAGGATCCGAAGGAGCTCCGCCGCCGCCCGCGTGAACTTTCCCGCCGCCATCGCGCTCCCTACCGCTCTCTGGCCGACCGCAGCTCCTCGCCCGCCTGGCACAGTTCTTCGGCCTCGAGCATCCGCTGAACCATGTGATGCCGTTCGCGCGCTGAGGGCTGCTGCCTCGGCGGCGGCGCCAGCAGAGCCAGGAGCGCTTGGCGTTGGGCTTCCGCCGCGGCTTCACCCAGCTGCGTCAAGTGGTAGTAGATCCGCGCGCGCGCGCCCCGCCGACCTTTAGGGGCGACACGAACCGCTTCTACCATGCCCGCCCCCTCGAGTTGCTTGAGGACCGGATAAACGCGCGCCTCGGAGAGGCGCACGCCGGTGCCCTGGGCAAGTCGCCGGATTAGGTCGAGTCCGTAACCCGGCCCGGAGCGCAGGACTTGCAATAACCCGGCCTGGGTCGTCAAGAAGGTCATCTGACTCGATTTTACTCCATAACGGAGTGAAATCAAAGCGCGGCCCAATAGTTCAGGCCCAACCCTTGAGTCGCAAAACGCTGAACTCAGCAGCGAGGCTCCCGCCACGCGAGCCTGGTTTCTCGTAATTTCCTGGTGGTGTCAGAGCAGGGTCCCATTCCGAACCGTCGGCCCCCCCAAGGGCCTCGGAAGGCATCATGAGCGCAGCAGCCGAAGAGACCGTCTTCACTGCCTCCTCAGCGCAGGCGCACTCACACAGATGGCCGGTCGAGCGGGATTGAGGCAACGAACACCTCAGGTCTGCCCCAAAGACCGCGGTTGCCCCAGCGAGGCCTTCACCGTCGTGGACGGATGGCAACGCCTCCAGATAGAGCGGGTGCTTGGGGACCCGTCATGACAACGTCTGCCGTTGCGGCTACACCCTCTTGAGTGCCCTCACGATGTAGACCATTACGACGGCGCCGATGGTCGCAACGATGAGGCTGCCAAGGAGTCCGTAAGCCACGATCCCAACGAGGCGGAAAAGGAACCCCCCCACGAACGCGCCGATGACGCCGATCACGATGTCACCCAGGACCCCGTAGCCGGATCCCTTGGTGATCTTTCCCGCCAGCCATCCTGCAACCATGCCCACCAACAGGAACCACACCAGATACACGGGTTACCTCCCTTCGTTCTGGGGCCTCACTCGGCTTTCTCCTTGCGCGGTCGGCTTCAACGCTGGGTGCGGCGGCGCCCACCCGCGTGAGTGCCGTCGAGGCGCCCTACGCGAGAGAGCGAGGGCGCCAAACTACCTCTTGGCTCTTGCCTTCTTCTCGACCTCCGCCTCGATCTGCGCCCGCTTCCTCTTGCCAGACACCCAGCCCTCGCTTCGAGCGACGCCTGAGACCTTGTCGTCGTTCCATCCCTCCGTCAAGCCTGCCGCACCGGTCTTGCCCTTCAGGCCGCGCTTGAAGCCCTCGGCTCTGGCCTCGTCCTTGTCCTTCGTCATTGGCCACTCCTGGTTCCTGAGCGGATGAGCCCGCACCTAAGCGTAGCACGTCGCACTAGGTGGGTCTGAGTTTGCCGATCTCGGCCGTATCAATCGCCTTTCTCCTTGCGGAGTAGCGCATCTAGGCCGCGGCTGATCTTGAGGCAGCGCTCCGGGGGTTCGGATTCCAGCAGCTTTTGGCGGGCGGAGGCGGTGATCGGCAGGTGCTGACACGCCAAGTTGACCCAGGCCATGGGCTCCTTGGATCGACGCTGCTGGTCCAGGAATGAGCGCAGGTCGGCGTGGGTGTGAAGATAGCGGGCCAGGGCCTCCACCGCGGGGCCCCATTCCTCTCCGGGATCGCCTTCGTCGAGGGGCTGCACCTCCGCGATGAGGGTGTCCACTCCAATGAGGTTGACCACCCGGCCCCGGCGGAGCCCGTCCAGCTCCACGCGGCGGCCCCCGTCCGTGAGCGGTAAGTCCTCCATGAGGAAGGCTACCGTCCCTACCGACTGGAGGTCGCGGGGGTTGGGACTGGTAGCGGCAGCGTCGCGCTGAGCCACCGCGAGCAGGCACTTGCCCCCCCGTGCGGCCATTTCGACCGCGGCCACGGCCCCGGGGCGGGACACCACCAGCCCCAGAGACGACTCCGGGAACAGGCAGACCTCGCGGAGGGGGAGAACGGGCAGAAGAAGGTTGCCCGGCGTCGCCCCCGGTATAGAGCGGGTCAGGCTGACCTCCTTCTTCCGCGGCGCGTCCCCGAAGTCCAAGCGGGGACGCCCGCCTGTGCGGCGCAATGTTACTACGGGGTACCGCTGAGGCGCCGGGACAACTTGCGATAAAGGATGGCGGAGAGGCTTAGGCGACCCCGGCCGGGGAGCAGTTCGAGGTAGTCCTCGCCGATGCGGGCCACCGTCTCGGGATCGCCCCCCGCCCGCGTGATAGGTACACCGGGGACCTTGCCGGAGAAGGCCGTACGATAGCCCAGCTCCCGGACGAGGCGGCGGGCGGTGGGGCCCGAGGCGTGCCAAGGGTAGGCGAGGTGGACCACGGGCTTGTCCGTCCGCTCTTCGATGAGCCGCTTCGATTCCGCCAGCTCGGTGCGGATCGCCGCCTCTCGCTGCGCGGGCGACTCCAAGCGGCCACGGATGCGGCTTTGGCTGATCAGCCGCCTCAGTATGGTCTCCCAGTCCTTGCGCGCGAAAAAACCCTCGCCCCCCTGCTGGGTGACGGTCTCCACGCAGGCCCGGCGGATGTAGGGCTCCTCGTGGAACCGGAGCGACTCCGAAAGCCGGGGGGCGGACCGGAAGAGGGGGGTGCCCAGTGGAATCTCCTCGCCCATGAGGTCGCGTCCCGCCTCCCCGATCAGGGGCAGATCCATGGCCGCGTAGCCGCGCCGGTTCAAGGGCGTGGCGAAGCCGGCTACCTGGGGGCCGACGTGGATGCGGGCATGGAGAAGGCTGTGGCTTTGGAATTCCAGATCTCCGGCGCGGGAAAGGGCCTCGACTTCCTCCCAGCAAAGGAAGGCGGCGTCCCCCTGCTCACGCCCCAGCACCGCCTCCGGCCGCACGCGCCCGGCCTCGACCTCCTCCCAAGTGGGGGGCAGGGGACCCGGACGCTCGCGCATGCGTCCGGGGACCAGGAACACGATCCCCCGCATGGCGTACCGCCTCAGGAGGGGCGCCCCCACCCCCCAGACGCTGCTCCGGCCGTCATCGAACGTGAGGAGAACCGCCCGTTCGGGGACCGGCCCTGCGCCCATGAGGGCCCGGAAGTACTCGTCCGCGGAAAGGGTGGAGTAGCCATTCTCGGCCAAATAGCGGAGCTTCCGCCCGAAGGACTCCGGCTCCACGCTGTGGAAGACGAAGACGGGGATGTCGCCCCGGGCCAGCGGCCCCCCGGTCACGAAGTCCGGGTAGCGGCCCAGGAGGAGGTCCCGCGGAACCTCCCAGGCCGGGCCGGCGTCGTCGGCAAGCCTGCGCAGGGACTTCATTGGGGGCTCCGCGCGTCGGAGAGCACCTCATCATAGAGCGCTTCCATCTGGAGTACACAGGAGCGCACGTCATAGCGGCTGGAGGCCAGGTGCGCGCCGTCGGCCAAGGAGTGCCTCAGCCCGTCCTCGGCGAGCACTCGCAGAAGGGCGGCGGCCAGGGCCGCCGGACTCTGAGCGGCCACGAGCAAGCCCGTCCGACCCTCCTCCAGCACCTCGCGGCAGCCGTCCACGGCCGTGGAGACGATGGCCTTGCCCGCCGCCATGGCCTCGAAAAGGGTGAGCGGGGTTCCCTCATAGAGGGAGGAGATGCAGAGCACGTCGATGGCCCCGAGGACCCGGGGGATGTCGGTGCGGTGCCCCGCGAAAACCACGCGGTCGGCAATGCCGAGCTCTTGGGCCTGCGCCCGCAATGGCACCGCCAGGTCGCCGTCACCCACGATCAAGAAGCGCGTATCCGGGCGGGCGGCCAGAACCGAGGCCGCGGCCTCGAGCAGGAAGCGGTGCCCCTTCTGGGCGCTCAGGCGTCCGATGGCGCCGACCACCAACCCCTCCGCGGGCAGGCCGAGCTCCTGCCTGACCTCGATGGCCTGGGCCCGGGGCGCTGGCGCAAACTCGTCGAGGGGGGCCCCGTTCCAGATGAGCCGGACCCTATCCGCGGGCACGTGGCGCTGCCGCACCAGGAAGTCTCGGGTGCTGCCGCTCACCGCGATAGCCCGGTCGACGAGGGGGGCGAGGAGCCGGTCGGCCCATCCTTGATAGACCGGCATGCGGGGATCCGCGAAGTGCTCGTGCAGGACAAGGGCGGCCCCCACCCGCCGTGCGGCCAGGCGGCCAAAATCGGCCGCCGCATACCCGTGCACGTGGAGGATACGCGCCCGCCGGGCGCGGGCCAGGGCCACGAGATCCGGAAGCAGGCGGGGATCGAAGCGCCCGCGCCCGAGGTGGCAGACGGAGATGCCCTGCTCGGCGAGG
>DATMQU010000409.1:0-4527 GCA_035566715.1 Vicinamibacteria bacterium | reverse complement strand
CCGTGATCTCACCCGTGATAAGCCCCGGCTCGGACGTCACCCCCGGCTCGCGCCAGCCCACCGTGTGAACGAGCGCGTTCGACCGCTCCACTACCGTGACGAGCTGCTTCTGGCTAAGAACGCTCATGTTGTCCTCGCCGTCCGTGAACAGGACAATCAGCGAGCGCCCCGCCTGCTCCGAAAGCGCTACCGCGGCGTAAAGGGCGTCGAAGGCGGCGGTAGTGCCGGCCGCGTCGAGGTTGTCGAGCCCGCGCCGTACCGCTGCCTTGTCCGCCGTCGACGGGGTGAGCCAAGCGATCTCCTCGGAGAACCCGACCAGTGCCACCTGGTCCTCCCGCCCCAGGCCATCCAGGAATGCATTCCCCGCGGCCCGGAGGGCGGTGAGCCGCTCTCCGGCTAGGCTGCTGCTAGTGTCGAAGACGAGAACCGCGTGCAACGGCTGAGACTCGGCCGCGAGCAGGTCGGCAACCTGCGGCACCCCGTTGTCCTTTAGCTCGAAGTTCGAGGCCTGAAGGCCCGCGATAGGCTGCCCGCGGCGGTTGACGAAGACATCGACGTACACGGACTCCACGGAGGCGCGGAACACCGGAGGCGCCTGCGAAGGAGCACGCGGGACCGCCGCGGCAGCGGCGAGCACCGCAACGCCGAAGAACCCCGGGGGCTCCTTCATTGGAGCGACTCCTGGTGCAGCGCGGCGAAGAGGTCCCGGAAATCGGCTGCCTCGTGGGCGAGGTAGTCCCAGTAGCCGTCGCGGAGCGCCCGCCGCCCGGCTTGGGCCAGGGCTCGGCGGAGCACCCCACGCGCTTCCTCCACCTCTCCGGTCGAGCGCAGGGCGTGGGAGAGGGCGACCGCGGCCGCTTGGGCGGTGGGGTCGAGGGCCAGGGAGAGCCGGTACTGCTCGACGGCCTGCTCCAGGCGGCCCGAGTCCTCGTGGACCTGCCCGAGAAACAGGTGCGCGAGATACAAGATCTCCGGGCCCGCCTTACGCTCGACGGCCTTCTCGAGCGCCGCCTGGGCCGCCTCGCGATTGCCCAGCCGCCACAGCACGCGCCCGAGGCGCACCCTCGCGGGCGTCAGGCCGTCATCCGCCGCGATGGCATCCTCGTACAGCGCTCGAGCTTGTCGGTACCGTGCCACGCGCTCACGCGCGGCCGCCTCGGCGCGAGCAACCTCGCGAAAGCTGGGGGGCATTGCCGGGTTCTCAATCGTGGAGCCGCCCGGCCAGAGCGTTGCCGACTCCTCGAGCACGCTTCCGACCGCGAGCAACAGCTCGGGGTCACGAGGAAACAGCTTGATCCCTTCGCGCGCCCAGTGTTCCGCATCCGGGAGGCAGCAGTCCCATTGGCACTTATGGGCCAACGCGACAAAGAAGCGGCGCGCGTAGCTCTTGGTCTCTTCCTGCCATGCGAGCAGGCCGGCATACCGCGACGCGATCAAGGCCTGTTTCCCGGGACAGAGTCGCGGCTGTTCCGTGCGGCGCATTTCTTCCGTATCCCTCGGCCGTTCGACCTCGTCCAGGTCAAGGTGCAGCATCACGGCCGCGCGCAGGGGGATCAGCGGATCGCCGGCCTCGGTGCGCTGAAGGGCCACCTCGCCACGCTTCAGAGCCAGCGCGGCGGCCGAGCCGGCCTCGCCACGCTGGGCGCGCAGCGCGGCCTCCTCGATGGCGCGGGCGAGTTGCATCAGCACGACATGCGGAAAGCGCGCTACCCCCGCAACCGCGAGCGCCCTTTCCCCGCGGGCATAACGCACGACAAGGTCTCGGTAGTCAGCTTTCGCCTGGGCCGGCGCTTCGCCCGAAACCCTCTCTTCCGTAGGCGCCGTACCGGCGCCACCCGCGAGTGCCAGGCTTAGAGCGATAACCGTTTGACGAGGGCCGCCCATGCCAGCCTCCCGCGGAGTGGTCAAGATCGCCAATCGAGCCTATTCCTAGAACCTCTCTCCTCGCAACCAACTGCCGAGCAAGCTGAGCGCGGCGTCGCATGGACGGTCGCGCTCCGCCCGTGTTGTCTCCGTCCCGCTCAATGCGGGCGGGCTCGACGTAGACACGGCCGACCCTCTGGGCAGGGAGCGACCGGTACCTCTGAAGGAGTTCAGCTCGGCGATCGCGTCACAACTCGTGCCGGCGGCGAGGGCACGCCGTAGTGCTCGGGATAGCGAGCCATCGCCGGCTCGTAGAGGGACTGCAGCCGGGTCAAGTCGGCTTCTAGGTCCCCGCTCGGCGCGAACCCCGGATGGAGACGCACCGTGCGCGTCCGGTAGTCGAGCGCCACCGGCCAAATGGGCACCCCCGCCCCGACCGCGATGCGGTAGAAGCCGGTCTTCCACCTTTCGACGCGCCTCCGCGTCCCCTCGGGGGCGAGGGCGAGGACGGTCGGCTCGCCCTCACGTAGCGACGATACTGCCTGCTCGACCACGCCGTCGGGGGTAGCCCGGTCCACGGGGAGGCCGCCCATCCACCTCAGGAAGGTTCCGAGCGGGGGTCGGAAGAGCGTGTCTTTGGCCAGGAAACGGCCGCGCAAACCCAGCGCCAAGAGAGCGGCGAGCCCCACCACGAAGTCCCAGTTCGACGTGTGAGGCGCGACGATGGCCACGCAGCGCGGCACATTCGGCACCCCACCCTCGAGGCGCCAGCCAATGCCGCTGAGGGCGAGACGGCCGACCCCACGCGAGAAGGCATTGCCTCGCCGCGGCACGGCGGGCCCAAGCTGCGGAAGCATCAGGTCTGGCGGCACAGGTCAGGCCCCCCCGGCCCCGACCTACAGGCCGAGCCGCCGGGCGATCTCGACGACTTGGTACGGTGACCAGGCCACATGGTCGGGCTGGTGTGTCCAGGCGCTGGGACCAGCGTGGCCGTCAAAACAGGCAGCCACGCTCACCACCTCGACGGCGAAGCCCCTCGCGGCCAGCACTCGCTGTGCGTTCCGGGCACACCGAACATCGGTCTCGTGGTCGCCGACGTAGAGTGCGCGACCGGGGGCGAGCTCGTTGAGTTCCTTCAGGCAGGCAAGTAGCCCGTCGGGCTCCGGTTTCTGGCGCTTTATGTCCACCTCGTCGTAGCCCACGATCACCCGGAAGTGCTCGGCCAGCCGTGCGCCGGCGAGAGTGCGAGCAATCTGATCGCGGGCGTTCTGCGACACGATTCCGTGCCGGGCCTGGCGAAGCCCGGCCAGGACTTCCCCGATGCCCTCGAAAATCTCGGCCGGCGTATCGTCCTTGAGCTGGTAGGCCCCCCACAAGCGGCCCAGCCGGTCGGTCTCCTCCTCGTTGAAGCCGAATTCCTGAGCATAGAGCTCGCGCCAATTGAAGTATCGCCGGTTCACCTGGTCGTAGATCTCCGGAGAGGCGAGCGCCGGGATGCCATCGAGTGCTCTGCCGGTGGTCTCGGCGATCAGCCGGCGGACGACGTTGTAGTTCCGCCGTCGAGTGTCCGCTAGGGTGCCGTCGAAATCCCAGACGATTACGGGCGGGATGATCACAGCTGAGCTTCTTCGAGAAGGACGAACAGCGCAAGCCGCCGGGCATCCGGATGACGGCGCACAAGCCTCGACACGTCGCAGCTCGATTGGCCGCTCCTGCTTGGAGTGAGTGGTGTCACATTACAGCTTGAGTTGCGCTCAAGCACGCCAGTAAGAAGGCGTTGGTTCCGGCTCGTCACAACAAGGCCAGTCCAAACCACGTCAGACATGAACGAAACCACGGAGTCCGCCGCTCAATGACGCAACAAAACGTCTAATCTAAGGCACATTCCCAATATCACCCGCGTTGCTCACTCTCTACCCTGGTGACAGGAACACAGGGTAGCCCTTTCTCAAGAGTAGGACGAGCCCCCGGGCGCAAGCGGGTCGGGCTCCTCAAGGCAGACGGCGGCCTCCCACACGAAGGAGAACGACTATGCCTTTCGGATCCCCCTCCACCCGAAGGCGCACACTTGCGCTGACCCTCGGGGTCGGTCTTGCGATCGCTTCGCCGGCGACAGCGGCTATCCTCTCGCCCGATCGGCTCACGACCTGGAACCCCGGCGTGCCCGGCGGTGTCCCCGCCCTGACGACCATCTGTGCCACCGTCAACGCCTCGACCTATGGAAACGGTCTTTCGGACGCGACCACCGGCATCCAGGCCGCGCTCAACGGGTGCCCGGTCGGCCAGGTCGTCAGCCTCTCGGCCGGAAACTTCCTGATCACGAGCGTCCTTCAAATCAGCAAGGGCGTCGTCCTCCGCGGTCAGGGGCCCACGCAGACCAAGCTCAAGATGCCCGCGGGAACAAACTCGAACGTCATCACCATTGGCACCCAATGGCCCAGCCTCATCCAATCCACCAACCTGGCTGCGGATGCCGTCAAGGAAACGCAGACCGTCACCCTCGCCAGCAACCCCGGCCTTGCCGTGGGCGAAGTCGTCGTCGTCGACCAGCTCACCGATTCCACCATCTCTCAATGGAGCCCCGCCTCTCCGCCCGGGGACGCCTCGCGGGGCTGGTTTTCCCGCTTTGACCGCCCGGTCGGACAGGTCATGGAGATCGCTTCC
>DATMQU010000408.1:0-5381 GCA_035566715.1 Vicinamibacteria bacterium | reverse complement strand
GATGTCAGGATGCCCGGCCCGAGCGGCCTCGATCTCCAATCGGCGCTGGGCCAGGCCCGGCGAAACATCCCCATAGTTTTCCTCACCGGCCACGGGAACGTACCGACCACCGTCCGTGCGATGAAGGGAGGCGCGGTGGATTTCCTCGAGAAACCCTTCAACGACCAGGAGCTCCTGGATTGTGTCCAGCGGGCGCTCGACCTCAGTCGAGAGCAGCGAGCCAATCGAGGGGAGCTCGTGGAGCTCCGGCGCCGCCTGGAGACCCTGACTCCGCGCGAGCGCGAGGTACTCAAGCTGGTCGTGGCCGGAAAGCTGAACAAGCAGATCGCTGACAACCTCGGAAATGCCGAGAAAACCGTCAAGGTTCACCGCGGCCGGGTCATGCAGAAGATGCGGGCCGACTCGGTGGCGGACTTGGTCCGGATGACCGGGAAGCTCGGTCTGTAGATACCCCCCCCAGCGGATCGTGTATGCTGGGTCATCGCTTCGGAAGGGCGCCTCGCCTCGTCTGCCATGTCGCCCTAGAGCCCGATCACATACGACCAAGGCCCCATATCGACGCGTGCGCGCCCGGCTCAAGCTAGACGCCAATGGAAGCTGACCCGGCACTCTTCACGCGTTCGGAAACAGGAGCGGGACAGAGGAATCGGGTGAGTGCTGTCATTGGTATCGTCGACGACGACGTTCTCGTCCTTCGGGCCCTCAGGCGCCTCCTCGAAGGTGCCGGCTTCGCGGTGAAGACTTTCGGCTCGGCCGAGGAGTTCCTCGGCCTGAAGAATCCCGAGACCATCAATTGCTTGGTCGTAGACATCCATATGCCCGGGTTGAGTGGTTTTGATCTGCAGGAGCGTCTCACGAACGCCCGGTTCCCGATTCCGATCATCTTCATCACCGCCAACGACGATGCTTCCACTCGGGAGCGGGCCCGGAAGGGCGGCGTCGCGTACTTTCCGAAGCCCTTCGAACCGCAGTCATTGCTCGACGCGATCGGGAAGGCACTCGGCGGCCAGTGAACCGCAGCCACCACCGCTATCCTGCGTCGAGGGAGCACCCCACGCGGATGGTGGAGCGCCGATTGACTCTGTGAAGACCGCCCTCGCCTCTGCGCTCCTGCTCGTTATCCTCGGGTCGTGTGCGGCGAGCCCGGCGCTCGTGTCCGCGCAGGATCCCCAACTCGGGCTCGAGCGTCCGGTCAATCCGCGCTCCGGGCTCCCGTGCCCGTCGTCGGATCGGTACTCGCGGACGCGGCCGGATCCTCCCGGCGTGCCTACCCTCGTGGGTGCGGGCATGTTCTTCCATGACATCTCGCAGCTGAACGATGTGGATCAAATGATCGCGGCGGATGTTTACATCCTGCTCCGCTGGCGCGATCCACGCTTGGCCGACGCACGTCGGGCCGACGGTTCCGCCGATTGCCCGGTTCCAGGCGATGCGCTGTGGACGCCGGTGATCGAGGCCGACAACCTCCGGTCACGACAGCAGTACTACCAGGCCCGGTTCCTGGTGGACGCGGGCGGCACGATCACCTACGGCCGCCGCCTGCTCGTGCAGATCGCCCAGCCGCTCGACCTGCGCGACTTTCCCTTCGATCGGCACGTGTGGAGATTCACGCTCTGGCCGGTGTTCTCCAAGGTTGACGAGATAGTCTTCGCGCCGCTCCGGCCTTTCGTTGGGCGGAACGATCGCCTGTCGCTTCTAGGCTGGAGCACCGGCGTTCCCGACGCTCAGGCCAGCACTGAACAGCGACAAGGGCGGCTGGGCGAGTTCGCCCGATTCGACGTCACCCTTGAAACGCGGCGGGACTCCTTCTTCTACGTCTGCAAGCTCGGCATTCCGCTCGTCCTGATCATGCTGATGGCGTACAGCGTGTATTTCATCCCCTCGGCCGCCGTTGCGCAGCAGATCGGCGTGGGCATGACCTCGATGCTGACGCTGATCGCCTACCTGCTCGCGTTGAGCAACAGCCTGCCGAAGATCTCCTACCTGACGAGGGCGGACCAGTTCTACATCGGGGCCGCGTTCCTGGTGTTCCTCGGCCTGATGAAGGGGATTCTCACGGTTATCTGGCTGCACCGCGAGCGGGCAGCCCTAGTGGAGCGCGCCGATCGCATTGGGCGGTGGCTCTACCCTGCTGGCATGCTACTCAACGGCTTGAACGCCTTCCTCTGGTAGTGGCGGCGTGCGCTAGCGGCTCGTGCCCGTCAGCTCGAGAATCTTGCCGGCGCGGAGCACGCTCATCTTGAAGGGATGCCCGGCGCCCCGCCGGCCAACCGGTTGCGGATCTGCTCGATGTTGTCTTCAGACACAACGGGGATGCCCTCGACAGAGAGGATGATGTCGCCGCCCAGGGCCACCTCCTCCCCGCCGATGACGACGACTCGATCGCCCCCCTGCAGGCCAATGTTCCAAGCCATCGAACCCTGGGCGACCGTCTTGACGAGGAACCCGGCGAGGTACCGCATCGCCGTGATGAACCAGGGCCGCGTCGAGCAGGTCGGGACCCCCGGTGGAGATCTACCACCGGGCGCAGACCCTCTTCGTGCTCTCCTCATACCTAAAGAGAAGCCGGCGGCCCGAGGCGTGAGGAGGCGCCTGTGGCGACCGCCTGGTTCGTACGAACTGCTCACCGGGCTTTATCTCTGCAGCATTGGAGGGTCTAAGCGCGTAGACTTCCGCCAGGTCGCGGGGCCGCTCGTAGACACCCGAACACCAGGCCAGTGAGCGGCAACGTCAAGAGGCCGCGGCAGTTCTGGGGAGCACGGTAAGACCAAGGTCCTATGGACCTGGTGTCGGGTGGTCCTCTAATTTACCCGCACGAAGCTTGGCTTCCCGTCGGACCGGTGCTCCCCAAGGGATAAAGACACAAGACCTTGAACAGCAACGCAACACCCTGGCCCTTGTCACTGTTTGCATGAATGATGGCGGAACAGAACTCAGGCGCGGAATTTGGAAATGACGCGCTTCGCCGACTAACCGGGAGCAGTGGCTCTGAATGGCACGGTCAGAGTGACCAACCCGCCGGAGGGTACTAATGTTGCCTACGCTCCAACTACCGGTCCACGGAGAGGTGCCTATGAAGAAGCTCGTCGCGGTGATCGTCGGGGTCGCAGTGCTGCCGGCCTTCGTCCCAGTGGCCCAAGCCCAGGGCCTGGAAGAAGTCTTTCGCCAGGTCAACCCGTCTGTCGTCGTGGTCAGAGCCAAGGGACGTGACGTCAGCGCCGGCGGCATCATCCGCTTCACCGAAACAGGCTCGGGCGTGCTGATCTCCGCCGGCGGCAGGGTGATGACGGCCGCTCACGTCGTCAACGGCATGGACGAGATCACCGTCGAAGGCGTCGCCGGTGAGGTCGTGCGAGCGCAAATCATCTCGTCCGTTGCCGCCGCCGATGTGTCGCTCCTGCAGCTCGAGCGTGTCACAGCGGCCATGCGAGTGGCGAAGATAGGCGACTCCGACACGGTGCGGGTCGGCCAGCAAGTCGTGGTCGTCGGCGCCCCCTACGGGCTCTCCCATTCCATGAGCGCCGGCTGGATCAGCGCCCGCTGGCCGCCCAACACCATTTTCCCCGACATGCCTCTGGCGGAGTTCTTCCAGACCACGGCGACGATCAACACGGGCAACTCCGGCGGCCCCATGTTCAACATGGCGGGCGAGGTCATCGCCATCGTCAGCCAGAACATATCGAAATCAGGCGGCAGCGAGGGGCTGGGCTTTGTCGTGACGGTCAAGTCCGCGCAAAAGCTCCTGGTCGAGCGGAAGAGATTCTGGAGCGCTTTCCAGGGCGTCCTGCTCAGCGGCGAGCTCGCGGCGATGTTCAACGTCCCTGCGCCAGCCGGATTCCTCGTCAAGACGGTCGCCCAGGGCTCGACAGCGTGGGACATGGGCGTGCAGGGGGGCGACCGGCTCGTCACCGTCGGCGGGAAGGAGATTGCCGTAGGCGGCGATATCATCCTCTCGGTCGACGGCATTCCCGTTGTCTCTGAGGACAATATCGAGAAGATCCGCAACAAGCTGGCCTCCGTGCCGGCGGGCACACCGTTCACGATAAGCGTGCTTCGCGGCGGCAAAGTGATCGAGCTCGCCGGGAAGACCAAAGGGGAACTCGTCAAGTTCTAGAGCAAGGGGCTAGGGCCCGTCGGTAACGCGAAAGGTGAAGTCGCCCTCGGTGACGTGGGTGTCCACCGAGAGCACGCGCCACTTCACGCGGTACGTGCCCGGCCCGAGGGGGTTGAGCGACACCTGGAGCGCAGAGCCACCCGCATTGGCCCCGCTCGCCGCCTCGTGTGACTCATTGCCGTTCCCCCTTCGGGTGACATCTACGTCGGAGCCGTCGCGCTCTACAGTCCCCCACCCCAGCGGAATTGCCAGGCGATCCCGACCGCCCAGAAGTTGCTGTCGGTGCGGTTATAGACACCGGTGCTGCCGTAGAGCTTGATCGACTGGTAGCGGCTCAGAGATAAAGCTGCGGTCAGGCCCAGACGTACGTTCTCCAACTGTTGGCCCTTCTCGCCGTCGATGGTCGTGCGCCCGCCGGCATAGTAGGTCGCGTCGAACGCGGCCCAGAAAGCGGGGAAGAACTCGTAGATGAGATGTCCCTGCACGGAGTAGATGGGCTCCTGCTCGAGGGTCTTGCCACCGAAGAAGTCGTCATTCTTGGTGAAGAAGGTGACGGCGGGAATCAGCTCCAGTGTGAGGGGGCCCCAGGCCTTCGACACCCCGAGCTCCGGCTTGAACGACCACCGATTGGTCCCAACGTTCAGCAGCTTGTTCGAGTCGTACTGACCGAGCGGAGCGGTCACCTGCAGGGTTGCCCCGACGATGATGTCCTGCCGGTACGTCGAGTAGTTCGCCATCGACAGCGCGGGGGCTCCGTAGAGGTTGACCGAGATGCGGAGCAGCGGGTCGGCGAGCCCCAGCACCTGGCGGTCCACCTCCTGCCCCTTGACCTTTGCGTTGCCCGATACCTCGGCAACGGGCAGCGCCACGAGCACCTTGCCCGACAGCCCCCACACGTCCAGGGACCGCGCATAGGCGAGGAGGCCGGCGTGGACGTGGACCTTGGCATCCTTTATTGGAGACTCCGCATCGAAGGCGACGTCGCCTTGCGTGTAACCATACCCAAGCAGCACGAAATTGACCCCGACCGGGGTGTTTACGTAGGATCTCGGCTCGAGCGCCTGGGCGTGCAGGCCGCGCCCCGGCGCCAGGATCGTAGCCGCGACGAGCGCGGCCAACACCCCGCCTACGGTCCGCCACCCGGTCAGAAGAGGACCTGCACGAGCTTCACGAGCAGCTCGTCGAGAGGGAACATGGTCAGCAGCAGCGGCAGGATCGGCAGGGCGACCGTCACGACGAGCTGGATCACGACGTCCCAGGAGAAGGG
>DATMQU010000407.1:0-3441 GCA_035566715.1 Vicinamibacteria bacterium | reverse complement strand
TGCCCGCAAGGCGTCTTTCGCCGCGGCGATCTCGACACCTACAGCCGCTTCAGCGACGACGTGACCGCGATCCTGCTCGCGGCCAGCCGCCGCGTGCTGCGGCCCTCGGCCGACGAGGCCTACGTGGATCTCACGCCCGAGGACCCGAGAGGCCCCAGCCCGGTCACCGCCGCGGAGACGATCAAGGACGAGATCCAGCGCCGGCTCGGCCTCGACGCCTCGCTGGGGATGGCCTCGTCCTGCCTGGGCGCCCGGGCGGCCTCCTCCTGGGCCCGGCCGCGTGGATTTTTGCTCGTCCTGCCCGGCTACGAAGCCTCTTTCTTGGGCCGGCAGCCCCTTTCGTTCCTGACCGCGCTCCCCCCGCACCTGGAGGCGGCCCTGCGGCGGGCGGGTCTCACGACCCTCGGGCAAGTGGCGGAGGCGGAGGAATCGGCGCTGGCCGCCATCGTGGGCGCCTCCGCCGCCCCCCGCCTCCGCGAGGCCGCCCGCGGCGAGCACGAGGAACCGATCCCCATCACCGCCCCCCCCGCCTGGATCCAGGAAGAGGTCACCATCCGGGACCGGCGATCCGACCGGACGGCTCTGGAGGCGGTGCTGGAGGGCCTGGCCAGCCGCGCCTGCCGGCGCCTCCGCGGCTTCAATCTCCGCACCCGCTTGGTGACGGTCGAGGTGCAGCGGTCCGTGGAGGCCGTGCGCCGGAGCGACAGCTTCAGCCCGGGGGTGTCCGATGAGGAGACCCTCGGTTCCGTGGTGCGGGCCTTGGCCGGTCCCCTCCTCGAGCCGGGCCCGAGCGTGCGGGGGCTCAGGGTCCGCCTAGGCCGCCTCGAGCCCCCCGGCTCCCAGGCGCCCCTCTTCCCCGAGGCCTTCGAGGCCGCCCACCGCTGAGCCGGGCTAGAATCTCGCGGATGGCTGCCCCCCGGAAGAGCCGGCCCGCGCGCAGGGGCGTGTCTCGTCGCCTCCCCCCCGGGAGGCCGCGCAAGCCCCGCCCGACCCCGCGCTTCGCGACCCGCATCCTGGACATCCTGGAAAAGGCCCACCCGGAGGCAACCTGCGCGCTGTCCTACGGCAACCCCTTCCAGCTCGCGGTGGCCACGATCCTTTCCGCCCAGTGCACCGACGAGCGCGTGAACATGGTGACCCCCCGCCTGTTCGCGCGCTTCCCCACCCCCGCCGACCTCGCCGCCGCCCCTTCCGCGGAGCTCGAGGAGATCATCCGCTCGACCGGCTTCTTCCGCGCCAAGGCGCGCAGCCTGGTCGGCTTTGCCCAGGGGCTCGTGGCGCGCCACGGGGGCGAGGTTCCCAAGACCCTGGACGCGCTCGTCCAGTTGCCCGGCATCGGCCGCAAGACCGCCAACGTCGTCCTTGGCCATGCCTTCGGTGTCAACGAGGGGATCGCGGTCGACACCCACGTGCTAAGGGTGGCGAATCGCCTGGGTCTGGTCGCGGACGACGACCCGGTGGCGGTCGAGGCCCAGCTCATGAAGCTGATCCCCCGCGAACGCTGGACCCGCACCACCGACCTCATCATCTTCCACGGCCGCAAGGTGTGCGATGCGCTGCGGCCGGCCTGCGGGGCTTGCCCGCTCTTCGGCCTCTGTCGCTGGGAGAGCCGCCAGGCCTGGGCCTCGCAGGAGGGATCCCCGCGGGCCGCGGGCCGGAGCCCAAGGAGGGCGCGATGACCCCAAGCGGTGGGAACGGTCGCATCCTGGCCGCCGCCGTGCAAATGACGTCCACCGCGGACACGGAGCGGAACCTGGCCGCGGCGGAGGGGCTCGTCGAGGAGGCCGCTTCCCGCGGCGCCGCCCTCGTGGGCCTGCCCGAGAACTTCGCCTACCTGCGCGCGGAGGGCCAGCCGGTGCCGGAAGCCCAGGCGCTGGACGGCCCTTGGGTGGGCCGCATGTCCAGCCTGGCCCGCCGCCTGAAGATAACACTCCTGCTCGGGAGCCTGCCGGAAAGGGTGCCCGGCGACGTGCGCGTCCGCAACACCTCCGTGCTCCTGGGTCCGGACGGCCGCACCCTCGCCGTCTACCGGAAGATCCACCTTTTCGACATCGACTTGCCGGGGATGGAGCACCTCAAGGAGTCGCGCTCGGTCGTGCCCGGCGAGGAAGTGGTCCTCGCGGAGACGCCCTTCGGACCCATGGGCCTCTCGATCTGCTACGACCTGCGTTTCCCCGAGCTCTACCGCGAGCTGACCCGGCGGGGGGCCCGCATCCTGGCCGTCCCCTCCGCCTTCACGGAGCGCACGGGCAAGGCCCACTGGGAGGTGCTATTGCGCGCGCGGGCGATCGAGAACCTCGCCTACGTGTTGGCCCCGGCCCAGGTGGGCACCCACGGCCCGGGTCGGGCCTCCCACGGGCAGGCCATGATCGTCGACCCCTGGGGCGCGGTCCTGGCCCAGGCGCCCGAGGGCGAAGGCGTGGCCCTGGCCGAGCTCGATTTCCCGCGCCAAGACCGCATCCGCCGCGAGCTTCCGGCCCTAAACCACGCGCGTCTGCGCTGAGAGGCGGGGCCGCCCTCGTCGAGGGAACCCGGAAGGTCCCGCAAATCCAGGGGATAGCCCTTGACACAGCTGCCGTGATGCTCTATAAGTTAAAGGTTTGCAGCGCGCGCGGGAGACGCGCACGAGGGAACCGGATGCCGACTTACATACCGAAGGCCGACCCCCTGGACCGGAAGTGGTTCGTGATCGACGCCAAGAACCAGGTCCTCGGCAAGCTGGCCGCGATCGCCGCTTCCGCGCTCACCGGCAAGCGGAAGCCGATCTACACGCCCTTCCTGGACACGGGTGATCACGTCATCGTGATCAACGCCGCCCTGGTTCACCTGACGGGGAGAAAGGCAACGGCCAAGCTCTACCGGCACCACACGGGATACGTGGGGGGCTTGAAATCGGTGGCGGCGGGCGACTTGAGAAGGAAGAACCCCGCGCGCGTGATCGAAGAGGCCATCCGGGGGATGCTCCCCAAGACCAAGCTGGGACGGGCCATGTTCCACAAGCTGAAGGTCTACGCGGGCGACCGGCATCCCCACCAGGCCCAGAAGCCCCTGGCGATGCCCGTCAAGTGAGGAGAGGGGAGCATTGAGCACGACCGCCCTAGAGTATTACGGCACCGGAAAGCGCAAGACCTCGATCGCGCGTGTCCACCTCCGCCCGGGCACGGGGGAGATGAAGCTGAACCAGCGCAACATGGAGGAGTTCTTCGGCGGCCACGAGGCTCTGAAGATGCTCGTCCGCCAACCCTTCGCGCTGACGGAGACGACCGATAAGTTTGACGTCCTGGCCGTCATCCGCGGGGGGGGAGTGTCCTCCCAGGCCGGGGCCCTGCGGCACGGCATCTCGCGGGCCTTGTGCGTATTCAACCTGGAGCTCCGGGGCAAGCTCAAGAAGGCCGGCTTCCTGACCCGGGATGCCCGCATCAAGGAGCGCAAGAAGTACGG
>DATMQU010000406.1:0-2323 GCA_035566715.1 Vicinamibacteria bacterium | reverse complement strand
ACGCAGGAGAACACGAGGCGGCCCGACCTCGCGGCCGCTAAACGTCACCTCCCGGCCGTCGGCAAAGACTTCGTCCTCGACCTCGAGGAGAAGAGCCGCGCCATCCGCGATCCGGTAGAGAAGCTCCGCTACATCCGCGGCTCGCTCGCCCGTTACCAGGAGGCCGACCGACGGTTGCAAGCGGTGCGTTTTTCGCCTCTCCGCCGGCTGCTCTACCGCCTGTCTCCGCTCCACGGCATGCGCCACCTCCTGACCAACAATCCCTTGGGGGCGACGCGGGAGGCCGCCCCCCAACCCGTGCGGCGGAGCAAGGCTCCGGCCCTGACGGCTGCCCTCCTGGCCACGATCGCCGGCGTGAGCGCCACCGGTTACCACTTTTCGCGCCCGGCTGCGGCGGCGCCCGCGCTGTCGCCCGCCCCCGCTCCCGCCCCCCTCCCGGTGGCGGAGACGCTGCCTCCTCTGCCCGTGGGCGTGAGCCCGGCCGCCATCTGGATGGTGGAGAAGGGCGAGGGCTGGGAGCAGTACAGCAACGGTCTGCGCATCGACACCAGCTTTGCGGTTTCGGGCGAGCCACGGCGCTTCCGGGTCTTCGACCGGGCAAGCGGCATGCAGGAGGCCGTTCAGACGACGCCCGTGGGTATCCTGTTCCACACCTCGGAGAGCGACATTTGGCCGCTCGATGAGGCCCACAACGAGAGCCTCCGCACGAGCAGCCACGGCCTCCTCAAGTACTTGCAGCGGAACCGGGTCTACCACTACCTCATCGACCGCTTCGGGCGGGTGTTCCGGGTGGTGGAGGAAACGGACAAAGCCAATCACGCCGGCATGGCGGTCTGGAGCCAGGGGGACCGCCTCTTCCTCAGCCTGAACAACGCTTTCCTGGGGATGTGCTTCGAGACCCGATGGGAAGGGGGACGCGCCCTGCCCATCACCCAGGCCCAGCTGGCGGCCGGGCGTAACCTCACCGACTACCTGCGCAGCCGCTGGTCCGTCCCCCCCGACATGTGCGTAGGCCACGGCCTGGCCAGCGTCAACCCGAAGAAGCACCTCATCGGCCACCACCTGGACTGGGCCCGCGGCTTCCCATTCGAGGCCTTCGGCCTGCCGAATCAGTACCTGCGCCCCGCGCCCAGCGTGGCCGTCTTCGGTTTCCAGTACGACGAGCAGTTCATGGGCGTTATGGGCGAGCCTTGGGCGGGGGTTCGCGCGGCGGAGCAGACCTTCCTAGCGGAGGCCGCCACCAAAGGCAATAGCGTGGAAGAACTCCGGCGGGAGAGACAGGACCTCTTCGACCGCTGGCTGGCGGAGCAAACCAAGGACCAGGAGGCGAGCTCCGCCGCGGTGGGACCCGGGGCCCAGAGCCCACCCGGCGAGGGCCGGCGTCCTGCCCGAGCGACGCCGGCTCGGGGACGCGCCACCATTCATGGAAGCGGAGGATAAGAGCATGGTAGAGAACAAGGACCACCTTTGGAAGGTGGCGACGGAGGCGGCCCCGGAGCGGATCGAGGACCTGGTCAAGCCAGGCGCCAACCCGGTGGGGCTCGACGTGGGTACGAGCAAAGTGGTGGTGTCCCGGAGGCAGGCGCGGGAGATCCATTCCGCCGCCCAGCTCAACGCCTTCTTGCCCGTGGCCTACACCCCGTTCACCGAGCGCACCCTCCAGCAGCAGAGCGACATCCACTACTTCCGGGACGGGGATGAGCTCGTGATCTACGGCACCGCCACCGAGCGCTTCGCCAACATGTTCAACGCCGAGGCCCGCAGGCCCATGGCCGACGGCCTGCTGAACCCCCGGGAGAAGCAGGCCATGCCGGTGCTGGAGGCCCTCCTGGAGAGCCTGGTCCCCAAGGCGCGGACCGCGGGCGAGATCCTGGCCTTCTCGGTCCCCGCCGCCATCCCGGGCAAGGAGGCCGAGCTCACGTATCACGAGGCCACCCTCCGCCGCTATTTCCAGTCCCACGGCTACAAGGCCGTCCCCATCAACGAAGGCTTGGCCGTGATCTTTTCCGAGCTGGAAGACCAGAGCTTCACGGGGATCGGGATCTCCTGCGGGGGCGGGATGTGCAACGCCACCCTCGCTTACCTGTCGATCCCCTCCATCATGTTCAGCATCGCGAAGGGCGGCGACTTCATCGATCGCGCGGTGGGTTCGGTGGTGGACGAGCACGCCACCCGGGTCAAGGTGACGAAGGAGGAGAGCCTGGACCTGTCCCGTCCCGCCCGCGACAAGCTGGACAAGGCCCTCCACATCTACTACGAGGACCTGGTGGAGACCCTGGTGGACGGCCTGCGCCGGGCCATCTCCCGGGCGGAGAAGCTTCCG
>DATMQU010000405.1:0-5007 GCA_035566715.1 Vicinamibacteria bacterium | reverse complement strand
ACCGAGCAGAGGCTGCCCAAGGCTATTGGACCTGACTCGGCGTCGGTTCGTGGTAGCGTAGCATCCTGATTCGCCCACATGACGGGCGCTACGGCCAGGAGGGCCGGAAGTTAAGCACGTGGAGCGTCGAGACCCCCGCCGACGTTTGGCGGACGCCGCGGGAAGCGTGAACGGCACTTTGAGGACGCCGACTCCGACCTGCCAAAGAGCCCCGCCGGTCGCACGAGGAGGACGAGGGCCATGATCAGGAAGATGACGGTGTTCGAGGCCGGCGAGTAGAAAACCTTCGTCAAGCCCTCGATCAAGCCGAGGCCGAGCCCGGTGACGATGGATCCAAGAATCGACCCCATGCCCCCGATCACGACCACGGCAAAGACCACGATGATCAGATTCGATCCCATGAGGGGGCTGATCTGCGTCGCGGGCGCGGCCAGCACCCCCGCGAGCCCGGCGACCCCCGCGCCGAACCCGTAGGTTACGGTGATCATGGCGGGTACATTGATCCCGAAGGCCTGCACCAAGCGCGGATTCTCGGTGGCCGCGCGCAGATAGGCGCCAAGACTGGTCCGTTCGATGACCAACCATGTGCCCAGGCACAGGCCCAAGGATGCGCAAACCACGAAGGCGCGGTATTTGGGAAGGTACATGAAGCCCAGGTCCAAGCCTCCTTGGAACGCCTCCGGGATGGCATACGGGAGCCCGGACACGCCGTACCGATACCGGCACAATCCCTCCAAGATCAGGGCCAAACCGAAGGTGAGGAGCAGACCATAGAGATTGTCGAGCCCATAGAGGCGGCGGAGCATGCTTCGTTCGATGGCGACCCCGGCCAGGCCGACCACGAGCGGCACCAGCAGCACCGATCCCCAATAGCCGACTCCGAACTGGTCCAGCGCGATCCAGGTGAGAACCGCGCCCATCATGTACATCGCCCCGTGGGCGAAGTTGATGATGTTGAGCATGCCGAAAATGATGGAGAGGCCCAGGCTGAGCAAGGCGTAGAAGCACCCGTTGACGAGCCCCAGCACCAGTTGGGCCAGGAGGGCCGGCAGCGGGACGCCGAGGATCTCCCTCATGTCAGATCACGACGTGCTCTCCGGCGCACCCCCTAGTGGCCCGTGACGAGAGGGCAGCGGGACTGGGAAAGAGGCTGGAACGCCTCCTCGCCGGAAAGCGTGGCCAACAGCTTGTAGTAGTCCCAGGCGTATTTGGATTCGCTCGGGGCCTTCACCTCGAACAGGTAGAAGTCGTGAACCATCCGCCCGTCCTGCCGGATCCGGCCGTTCTTGACGAAGGCGTCGTTCAGAGAGGTCTCCCCCAGCTTCTTCCTCACCGCGTCGGCGTCGTCGGTTCCCAGCGCCTGAACCGCCTTCAGGTACTGGAGCGTTGCCGAGTAGGTGCCGGCCTGAACCATGGTCGGCATCTTCCCGGACTTGGCTTGGAAGGCCCGGGCGAACTTGCGCGTCTCGTCGTTCATGTCCCAGTAGAACCCGCTCGCCACGAACATTCCCTGCGTCGCCTGGAGGCCAAGGGCGTGGATGTCGCTGATGAAAACGAGCAGGCCCGCCAGGGTCTGTTTCTTGCTGATCCCGAATTCCGCCGCCGTCTTGATCGTGTTGATGGTGTCGCCCCCCGCATTGGCCATGCCGATGACCTTGGCGTTCGACGCCTGCGCCTGCAGCAGGTAGGAGGAGAAGTCGGGTGCGTTCAGGGGATGGAGAACCGACCCCACGACCTGCCCCCCCGCGGCCTTGATCGCGTTAGCGGTGTCGTCCCGCAAAGAGTGGCCAAAGGCGTAGTCGGCGGTAATGAAGAACCAACTCGTGCCGCCCCGGCGCACGACGGCCTGACCGGTGGTGCGGCCGGTCGCGTAGGTGTCGTAGGTGTAATGAATGGTGTAGGGGTTGCAATCCTCGTTGGTCAGCCGCGTCGAGCCCGCACCGCTGACGATGAAGACCCGGTGCTTCTCGTTGGCGACTTTGCTGACGGCGATGGCGGCCCCCGAGTTGGGGACATCGACGATTAGGTCCACCCCCTCCCGGTCAAACCATTCGCGGGCCCTGTCCGCCGCCACGTCGGCCTTGTTCTGGTGATCCGCGGAGATCATCTGAATGGGCTTCCCCAACACCTTGCCGCCAAACTCGTCGATCGCCATTTGCGCGCCGATGACCGATCCCGGGCCGCTGAGGTCGGAATAGAGTCCCGACATGTCCGTGAGCACGCCGATCTTGACCATGTCGCCGGAGATCCCTCCGGGCTTGCCCTGGGCCGATGCCACCGTCGCCGCCAACAGCACAACTGAGCCCATGCCTGCGATTCGTTCCATTGGACTCCTCCTTTTGCCCCGCGGGGTAATCCCTCCCCCACGGGACGCTCACACGCCCAGTAGTTCCCTCAGCAGCTGGCGGCTCCCCTCGACTTCGTCCTTTGCGATCTCGACGACCACACGTCCTCGCTCGACGACGTACATTCGGTCGGCCAGGGCGGCCGCGAAATGGAGGTTCTGCTCCGCCATGACAATGGTGAACCCCTTCTCCCGAAGCTGCAAGATCACCTCGCTCAGTCGCTTCACGATGACGGGCGCCAGTCCCTCCGAGATCTCGTCCAGGAGCAGCAGGCGCGCGCCCGCGCGGAGAATTCTTGCCATGGCCAGCATTTGCTGCTCGCCACCCGAGAGCACCGTGCCGGGGACCCTTCGCTGCTCCTTCAGATTGGGGAAGAGCTCATATATCTCCTCGTCGCTCAAGCCCTCGCTGGTCAGCTTGGGAGGCAGCCGCAGATTCTCTTCCGCGCTCAAGCTCGAGAAAATGCCCCGTTCCTCGGGACAATATCCCACCCCGAGGCGGGCAATGCGGTGGGGGGCCCACTCGACGACCTCTCGGCCATTGAGCATGATCGAGCCGCTGCGCTTCTCGACGAGCCCCACGATGGCCTTGATTGTCGTGGTGCGGCCGGCCCCGTTGCGACCCAGGAGCGTCACCACTTCGCCCCGCCATACCCGGAAATCCATTCCGTGCAGGATGTGGGACTCGCCGTAGAAGGCGTGGAGGTCGGCGACCCTGAGGCACTCGACCGCCCCCCCGCTAGCCACGGGCCGCGCCCATGTAGGCCTCCATCACCTGGGCGTTCGTCGACACCTCTGCGTAGCTCCCCTCCGCGATGACCGCCCCGCGCTGGAGCACGGTGATCCGGTCGCAGAGATCTGACACCACGCTCATGTTGTGCTCGACCATCAGGACCGTCCGCCTCGCGGCCGCCTTGCGGATCAGGGCCTTCACGCGGTCCACGTCATCGTGCCCCATTCCCTGCGTGGGTTCATCGAGAAGAAGGAGCTCCGGATCCAGGGCCAAGGTGGTGGCGAGCTCGAGCGCCCGCTTACGTCCGTACGGCAACTCGACCGCCACCGTCGTTGGAAACGACTCCAGGCCGACCTCCGTCAACAACTCCATTGCCCGAGCGTCCAAGACCCTGAGAGAGGCGTCGCTCTGCCAGAAGCGAAACGAAGTCTTCGATTTGAGTTGCAGGCCAACGCGGACATTCTCCAGGACCGTGAGGTGCGGAAAGACAGCGGAGATCTGGAAGGAACGCGTGATTCCGCGGCGGGCCACCTCCGCCGGCTGCTCGCGCGTGATGTCATGACCGTTGAAATAGATGCTTCCCCGCGTCGGCGCGAGGAACTTCGTGAGGACGTTGAAAACGGTGGTCTTGCCCGCGCCATTGGGGCCAATGAGCGCGTGAATCGCCCCTCTTTGAACCCTGAGGTCCACGTCTCTGACCGCCACAAACCCCTTGAACTCTTTGACGAGTCCCCGGGTTTCGAGAATGTAGTCAGCAGCCATGGCGTCCGCGGTTCCGCTCCGCTTTGGGGGAGCCTGCGCAAAGCTCCCCGGCAAGTTGTCTATCCGGCGGCGGGGGCTTTCTTTACAAGTGCGCGCATTCTAGTGCATGCCGCTTCTCCTTGTGAGGGCCACGGCCCCCGATCTGCTCCGCTACGATGGCGCTATCGAGCCCCCCCCGGCAGGCCGCCGAACCGATGAGACGCTCGCGACCGCTCGCAGCGCGCCTGCCGGTGGTCTTCGGGCAACGAAATCCTGTGCTATTGTGCCTTGCATCTTTGTGTTGACCCCATCCCCCGCCGCGGCGTCGCATTCCCATTCTCCGGGTGACCCGCTTGTTCCGACCTTAGGCGGTCGACCGATCGGAGGATGGGAATTCTCAACCGGCAGCGGCACATCTTCGCTCAGACGACCTCCCCGCCCGTTCGTCAAAGCGGCCCGCACGCTGTGAGCCCGCTCCTCAAGCAACACGCGGTGGGCGCCTGGGTGCGACGGCTGCGTACCGAGCAGAGGATGTCTTTGCGGACGCTCGCCACCCGCACGCACTTCTCGCCCAGTTTCATCTCCCAAGTCGAAAACGGCGTGGTGTCGCCATCCATCGCTTCGATGGAGAAGATCGCCAACGCCTTGGGCGTGACTCTGGGGGAGTTTTTCGTGGCGGCCAGAGAGGGTGAGGCGGGGCTGATCGTGCGCGCAGCAGACCGGCTTCAGATGTCCAGCCTGTGGTCGCAGGGACGAATCGAGGCGCTGGGTCCGATGACGGGCCGACGGCTGGAGCCTGTGCTCATCACCCTCGACCCGGGCGGACGCAGCGGAAAGCATCCCTACGCTCACACCTCGGAGGAATTTGCATTCGTCCTCGAGGGAGAGCCGACCCTGACCCTCGGCCCCGAGGAGCACCAGCTGGCACCCGGCGATGCGGTAACGATACGCGCCCAAGAGTTGCGGCGTTGGGAGAACAAATCGAGCCCGGTGGTCCGCATTCTCATCGTCTCGTTCCGCTGATTCGGCGACCCAAAGCGTGTTCAGGTCCACTGCACAACCGTTCATGACCCTTGCTACCCCCGTTACTGGAGGCTATTCTGCGGCTCGTTTGAAACTGCCTTCGCCAAGTGTACCGTTGGTCCGGCCTCCCACCACCGCCAGAGAAGACAGGCTGCAGGCGGTCGCA
>DATMQU010000404.1:0-3307 GCA_035566715.1 Vicinamibacteria bacterium | reverse complement strand
ATTCGCCTTTGTGGCGGCGCTCTTGGTCCTGCCCGGCCCTGCCCGGGCCGCGAGCAAAGAGGTCGACCGCCTCCAGACCCAGATGAGTGGCCTCCAGGGCCAGCTCCTGGACTTGCAACGCGCATTCGAAGACAGCCAGCGCGAGCTTCGGCGCCTCAACGAATCCCTGGCCGAGCTGAACGTCTCCCTCAAGAAGAGCCTCCAGGATCAGCGGATTCAATCCGAGGCCACCGCGGCCGCCATGAAGGACCTCACGGACCGCGTGGCCGAGATCGGCGAGCGGGTGCGGGCGCTGAAGGCCGCCCCCGTGGTGGTGGGGGGAGCGGAGACCCCGCCGGGTGTCAGCGCGGGCGCGGGTGCGCCCGCCGCGCCGGGAAGCGCTCCCGCCGCCAGCCCCCCCGCCCCCCGCGAGCTCTACAGCCAGGCCTACGCGGACTACGCGCGGGGCAACTACGACCTGGCGATCCAAGAGTTCCAGGATGTCATAAGGCTCTACCCCACCGAGAGCCTGGCCGGGAATGCGCAGTATTGGGTGGGGGAATGTCTCTACGGCAAGCAGAAGTACGCGGAAGCGGTGGAGGCCTGGAATAGCTTCTTCCGGGACTATCCGTCCAGTGAAAAGCTGCCGGACGCCCGCTACAAAAAGGGAGTGGCCCTGGAGAAGCTTGGACGACGGAGCCAGGCCATGGTGGAATGGCGTTACGTGGTGGATCGGTTCCCCAACACCCCCGCCGCCCAAAAGGCCCGGGAAAAGCTGACCCCTCGCTAGCGTGACGAGGGCAGAAAAGCTCGAGAAGGGACGGTTGTCATGGCCAGCGTGAACAAGGTCATCTTGATCGGCAACCTGGGCAAGGATCCGGAGATCCGCTACACCCAGGCGGGAGAGCCCATCGCCAACTTCTCCCTGGCCACCAACGAGGCCTGGACAGACAAGAGCGGGCAGAAGCAAGAGCGCACGGAGTGGCACCGGGTCGAGGTCTTCGGCAAGCCGGCCCAGGTTGTCCGCGACTACCTGACCAAGGGGCGCCAGGTCTACCTCGAGGGCAGCATCCGCTACGACGAGTGGACGGACAAGGACGGCAACAAGCGAAACACGACCAAGATCCGGATCAGCGGCCCCAACTCGAAGCTCGTGCTCCTGGGCTCCCGGGGCGAGGGCGGCCCCCGCGGCGGGGGGCCGGCGCCGCCCCCGGAAGCGGCGGGCGCCCCCGCCGCCAGCGAGTTCCAGGCCTCCGACGACGACGTGCCCTTCTGAGCCGGCCAGGCGGTACTTAGCCAGAGCGTCCCGGAAACCCTAGAAACGTCCCGTCCATGCCCACCCTCCTCGCCGTGGAGCGGTTCCTTCCTCCCTACCGCTACGAGCAGGAGGTCGTCACCCGCTGGGTACGCACTTGGCTGGAGGAGGGCGGCAACGGGGATGCCTCCCGCCTGCTCTCCGTGTACGCCTCGCCGGGGGTCAAGCGGCGGGCCAGCGTGGTGCCCATCTCGGAGGCCTTTGCCCCCGGAGACTTTGAGGCCCAGAACGACCGCTACTGCGCCATCGCCCGTTCCGCGGGCGTCGACGTGGCCCGGCGGGCCCTGGCGAGCGCGGGCCTGGCGGCCAAGGATGTGGACCTGGTAGTGAGCGTCTCCTGCACGGGCTTCATGATCCCGGCCCTGGACGCGTACGTGGCCAACGAGCTGGGCATGGGCCCGCGGCTGGTGAGGCTCCCCATCACGGAGAGCGGCTGCGCGGGCGGCGTCGTGGGCCTGGCCCGCGCCGCCGACCACCTCACCGCCCACCCCTCCCGGACGGCTCTTGTCTTGGCCATGGAGTTCTCCAGCCTCACCTTCCAGCGCTGGGACCGCTCCCCCACCAACGTCGTCTCCTCCGCGATCTTCGGAGACGGGGGGGCGGCCGCCGTCCTCGTGGGCCGCGAGCACCCGCTGGCCCGCGGCCCCGCGCTGGGCCAGATTCTCGACACGGAGAGCTTCTTCTTCCCCGGTACCACCCACCTCATGGGCTTTCGGCTGCGGAACCAGGGTCTCCAAATCATCCTTGACAAGGGTCTGACCCCCTTCCTGCGGCGGCAGGTGGTGGGCGCGGTGGAGTCCTTCCTGAAGCCACGGGGGCTGCGCCGGGAGGACATCGCCCGCTGGATCCTGCACCCGGGGGGACGGCGCATCATCGAGCTCATGAGCGAGTGCCTTGGCCTCGGCCCCACCGATCTCGCCCCCACCGAAGCCGTCCTCTCCGAGCATGGGAACATGAGCTCGGTGACGGTCTTCTTCGTCCTCCACGAGATCTTCCGTGCCCACCGCCCCCCGCCGGGGGCCCGGGGCGTCCTGGGCGCCTTCGGGCCCGGTTTCGGGGCGGAGTTTGCCCTCATGGAGTTCCGCTAGTGATCGACCTCCGCCAGCGCTCGCGGGAGGCGGAGCGCCTCGACGTCGGGGTCGAGGACGAGGAGGCCGTGCGGAGCCTGGGCGACCTCCGGCTCGTGAACCGCTGGCTGGGAGGCCGGCGGAGCCTGCTGCGGGCGGTGCGGCCGTTCCTGCAGGAGGGGATCCGGGTCCTGGATGTGGGCTGCGGCTCCGCCGACCTACCGGCCTGGCTGCAGCGGACGACCCCCTCGCGGATCATGGTGGTGGGCGTGGACCTCAAGCTGCTCCACCTGCAGCAGGCGCCACCGGGCGTCCACCGGGTGGTGGCGGACGTGCGCCAACTCCCCTTCCCCCCCCTGTCATTCGACGTGGTCACGGTTTCCCTCTTCCTCCACCACTTCGACGCACCCGAGGTGGGGGGGGTGCTGCGCGCGCTGTTCTCCCTCGCCCGTCGCGCCCTGGTGGTGAACGACCTCCGGCGGGCCCGCGTGCCCCTGCTCTTCGGCCAGGCCGTCTTCCCGTTCCTCTTCCGGAGCCCGGTCAGCGTCGCCGACGGGCTCGTGTCCGTGCGCCGGGGCTTCCGCCCCCAGGAACTCGCGGAGGCCTTCGCGTCTGCCGACCTCCGCGGAGTCCGAATTTGGCGCCGCTTTCCCTACCGGCTGGTGGCGGTGGCGGAGCGCGGGGGCAATGGCGGGCCCGGGCCGTGAGAGACGCGATCGTGGTGGGCGGGGGACCCGCCGGCTCCGCCACCGCCCTTCTCCTGCGCCAGCGGGGCCACAGCGTCCTGCTCATTGACGCCGCGCGGTTCCCGCGAGACAAGGTCTGCGGGGAGGGCGTGTCGCCGGAGGCTTGGCGTCTTCTCAGGGAGCTGGACGCCGACGGCGCCGTGCGGGCCCTTGGTCCGCATGCCCTGCGGGGCATGACCCTCACCTCCCAAGACGGCACG
>DATMQU010000403.1:0-2140 GCA_035566715.1 Vicinamibacteria bacterium | reverse complement strand
ATCTTCTTCTGGATCGATGAGGGCCGTGTCCGCCGCCTCCGCATGTCCGACGAGGCCTGCGGCATCGACCTGTGCGGGCAGCCCCTCGTCTGGCTGACCGACGTGCGGCCCCTCGAGAGCGTCGGCCTCTTGGCGTCGCTCGCGGGTGAGGACGCTCATCTGGCCGGACGGGCCACAGCCGCCATCGCCTTCCACGCCGACCCCCAGGCCGTGGACGCCCTCCTGGACCTGGCCCGGAACGCCCCCAGCACGAGCCTCCGCGGCCACGCTCTCTTCTGGCTTGCCCACCGGGCCGGGGAGAGGGCCGTGGCCGGGATCGCGCGGGCGCTCGCGGAGGATCCGGAGACGGAGGTGAAGAAGAAGGCGGTCTTCGCCTTGAGCCGGCTCCCCCGGGACCGGGGGGTTCCGCTCCTCATCGAGGCCGCCCGCTCGAATCGCAACTCCGCCGTACGCAAACGGGCGATGTTCTGGCTGGGCCAGTCCAACGACCCGCGGGCCCTGGCCTACTTCGAGGAAGTCTTGAAGCCCTGATCTCGGCCCGGGGGTCCGGGCCTCATCTCTGCCCGACGATAGCGGGCACCGAAGCCCCCACAGAGAGGATCAGGCTCACCCCGTCCTCCAGGGAGAGGTCGGTCTCGATCACGTCCTGCGCCGGCACCACCACCACGTCCCCCACGTAGAGGTGGTTGGTGGGGAGGTAGACGGTGCACAGGGACTGGAGGGAGCCGTCCGTGCGCTTCAGAGTGAAGCTGCCGGTCAGGAAGCCGGGGGCGGTGCGGCCGGGCAGGCGGGCGAGCACAAAGCGCCGGAAGCCCGCCATTGGCTGGGGTCCCCCGAAGCCGCTCAGGACCTTCTTGGTCGTGCCGTAAAGCGCTCCCACCACGGGCACGAAGTCCAGCACGTCATCGATGCCATCCAGAAGGCGGCGGAGGGGGCCGGAGGAGAAGAGGAGGCCGGTCAGGAAGACCACGGCAACGGTGATGACAAAGCCGACTCCGGGGTTGGGGCGGCCGAGGAGGGCCACGGCGAGGGGCTGGGCCAGGTCGTCCAGGTAGGCAAAGAGCCACCATAAAGCCTTGCCGGTGATGATGATCGGGATCAGGATGACGAGCCCGGCGATGAACTTGCTGCGGAGGATGGGGGGCAGGCGGGGCGGGGGCTGCATGGACTAGAGCCGCTTCACCATCTTGACCAGGGTCCCGCCCTTGGGGGGGAAGGAGTAGGAGACCTCGTCCATGAAGGACCGCATGAAGAAGATGCCCCGGCCCCCGGCCTTGAGCAGGTTTTCCTCGGCCAGAGGGTCGGGAACGGCGCTGGGATCGAAGCCCTTCCCGAAGTCGTGGATCTGGACCTCCAGGGCCTTGGGGTGCAGCACGAACTCCACCTCGACTCGCTTCGACGCGTCCTGGCGGTTGCCGTGCTTGATGGCGTTCACCACCGACTCCCGAACGGCCACGCTCATGTAGTGCGACGCCTCCTCGCCGAAGCCGAGGAGTCCCGCGAGGTGGGACAGGACCGTCTGGACCACATCCAGCATCTCGAAGCGGCTGGCGATGTCGAGCTTGACCGTCCGGGCGTCGGGCGTCTTCATCATCTAGAGGGCGGCCCGCTCTCTCGATTCCAAAGTACCGGCGGACGGCGAGTTTAGGTCAAGCTAGCATGCGCGGGCGGACCGGTCAAGATGCGGTCCTGCCGACACTTGCGGAAAGCGTCCGCGGCTTCCGTGCTACGATGCGCGCTCCGGGCGTGCGCATCATCACCAGCCCTACCTTCCGCGGCCGCTTCCGCCTCCGAGGCGACAAATCCATCTCCCACCGCGCCGCCATCCTGGGGGCCCTGGCCGAGGGCGAGACCCGCATAGAGAACTTCTCGAGCGCGGCCGACTGTGCGTCGACGCTGCGCTGCCTGGCCGAGTTGGGGGTGGACGTGGGTCAGCGCGGCGACGCGGTCACCCTCCGCGGCCGCGGCCCCGAGGCCTGGCTCTCCCCCGCCGCCCCCCTCGACGCCGGAAACTCCGGCTCCACGCTGCGCATGCTGGCGGGGGCCCTGGCCGGCCGGCCCTTCCGCTCCGTCCTCACCGGCGATGCCTCCCTGCGGCGGTGGCCGGTGGAGCGCGTGGCGGCTCCCCTCCGAGCCATGG
>DATMQU010000402.1:0-3594 GCA_035566715.1 Vicinamibacteria bacterium | reverse complement strand
CACCGACGGCCTGGTGGACGCGGAAAACGAGGGGGGGGAGGCCTTCGGCATGGGGCGGCTGGAGGCCCTCCTGCGCGAGGAGCGGCAGAGCGACGTGGCCCACGTCCTCGCCCGTGTCGGCGAGGCGCTGCGGGCCCACCGCGGGGGGGTGGACGCCTCGGACGACGCCACCATGGTGGTCCTGCGGATGGGACAGGCCCACGGTTCGGCCTGAGCCGACCCCGGCGTGCTCTTCCGGACACGACGTCGTTTGGGGGTGGACACAGCTGACCCCCGTCAAGACGCACCATCTCTCACGGAGGCAACGCGTTCCCGCCTGGCGCGCCTCGTGCTTTAGGGAGCGCGGCTCCCCCCGGGGCGAGACACGATTCGCAATAAGAAGGTGGTCCCCATGCGCCGATGCGCCGTCTTCCTGATGCTCACCGCCCCCCTCGTGGGTGCCCAGTCGACCGAGACGTTCCGCGCCATGAATCGGCCGGTCGCGCCCTATCGCATCCTGGGCAACCTCTACTCCGTGGGGGCGAGCGACATCACGTCCTTCCTGGTGGCGACCCCGGAGGGCCACATCCTCATCAACGGCGGCTTCGTGGAGACCGTGCCCCAGATCCAGGAGAACGTGCGCGCGCTGGGCTTCCGCCTTGAGGACGTCAAGGTCCTGCTTTTGAGCCACGCCCACTTCGACCACGCGGCGGGCATCCCGCGCCTCAAGGAGCTCACGGGAGCCCGGGTCTTGGTGATGGAAGGGGACGACGGTGTGTTCGCGGCCGGCGGCAAGGGGGACTATCTCTTCGGGGAGAAATACTTCTGGGCCCCCTGCCCAGTGGACAAGGTTCTCCACGACGGCGAGAAGGTCTTGCTCGGTGGCGCGACCCTGACCGCGCTCCGCACCCCCGGCCACACGCCCGGCTGCACGACGTGGACTATGGACGTGGAGGACGGGGAAAAGACCCGACAGGTCGTCATTCTGGGGAGCGTGAGCATCAATCCGGGCACCCATCTCCTGGTCAAGCCCTCCTACTCGGGCATCGCGGAGGACTACGCGAAGGCGTTTCGCGTCCTCAAGGGCCTGTCGGGGGAGGTCTTCCTCGCCTCCCATGCGTCCCTCTACGGGGCGGAGGAGAAGGCCCGCCGGCTCCGCGCCGGCGCCACCCCCAACCCCTTCATCGACCCGGTGGGCTACCGGACGGCCGTGAACCGCGCCGAGCAGGTCTACCTGGAGCAGCTGGAGCGCGAGCGGGGGGAGGCGGCCGTCGGCGGTCCTGCCGGGTCCGTCCACGCGGACGTGCCGGCCACGATCGATCCCCGCGCGCGGTACGTCATCTACCTGCACGGCCGCATCCTGGAGGAGCAGGGCCGCCACGCGGTCAGCCCCGACTTCGGGCCCTACGCGTACGACGCGATCCTGGCCGCCCTGGCCGAGCGTGGCTTCACGGTGATCAGCGAGGTCCGGAACGGAGAGTCCGGGCTTCCCTTCGCGACCCGGGTGGCCGGCCAGGTCCGGGCCCTGCTCAAAGCGGGCGTGCCCGTGGAGAGAGTGACCCTCCTCGGCGCCTCCAAGGGGGGCTTCCTCGCCCTCGCGGCCGCGGCGGAGCTGGGCGAGGACGGCCTGAACGTCGTCGTCCTCGGCTCCTGCGGCGGGGCGAGCGAGGGGCTCGCCCCGCGGCTCCGCGGGCGCCTCCTCTCTATCTACGACGAGGTCGATCGCTTCCACCCCTCCTGCCGCGAGACGTTCGCCCGCGCTCCCCAGCTCAAGGCCGCCAAGGAGGTGGTCCTGAAGCTGGGCCTCGACCACGGGCTCCTCTACACGCCCCGCAAGGAATGGCTGGATCCGGCCACCGGCTGGGCGCCGCCGTGACGAGGCGGATCCGCGTCGGAATCCTGATGGGCGGGGCCTCGGCGGAGCGGCCGATCTCGCTCGCCTCCGGGAGGATGATCGCCCAGCACCTGCCCCCTGACCGCTACGAGGTCGTGCTCCTGGACACGCTCGCCCTCATGGGCGCAAACCCACGCCTCACCCCCGCCCTGCGCGAGCGAGCCCGGGCCCTCGGCGCCGGCGGCCGCGGCCCGGAGCCAAGGGACGAGCGCGAGGAGGCGCTGCCCGCCGCTTTCCGGGAGGAGATCGAGAACGCCGCCGAGGCGGTGAGGCCGGCTACAGAAGCCTTGGCCCCGGCAGGTTCCCGGATCGACGTGGCCTTCCTGGCCCTGCACGGCCCCTACGGCGAGGACGGGACGATCCAGGGGATGCTGGAGATCCTCGGTCTGCCTTATGTGGGCTCGGGTGTTCTCGCCTCCGCTCTCGCCATGGACAAGGCGATGGCCAAGAAAGTTCTCTCCGCGGACGGGATCCCCGTGCCCGGGGGCCTCGTGCTGGAACGCGCGTCCTTCCGGTCCGACGAGGAGGGGGTGCTGGGCCGGGCCGCGGCCCTCCTCCCGGCGGTGGTGAAGCCCGTCCGCCAGGGCTCCAGCATCGGTCTGAGCCTGGTCACGGAGGCCGCCGCTCTCCGCGCGGCCCTAAACGAGGCCTTTGCCCACGACGACCGCGTTCTGGTGGAGGAGCGCGTGGTGGGCCGGGAGCTCACGGTGGGCGTGATCGGCAACCGCGTGCTCACCGCCCTGCCCGTGGTGGAGATCTCCAGCGCGAGCGGACTCTTCGACTATGAGGCCAAGTACGATCCCGCCCGCTGCGAGGAAATCTGCCCCGCGCTGCTCCCGCCCACCCTTGCCGCCGCCGCCCAGGACCTGGCCCGGCGCGCCCACCTTGCCCTGGGGTGCCGGGGCCTTTCCCGCACCGACATGATCCTCGGCCCCACGGGTCTCGTGGTCCTGGAGGTCAACACCCTGCCCGGCATGACCGTGAACAGCCTCCTGCCCAAGGCCGCGCGCGCGGCCGGGATCCCCTTCGGGGACCTCCTCGATCGCCTCGTGCAGCTGGCCCTGGAAGAAGAGCCCTAGTCGGTTACCCGCGCCCCAAGCCCGGATGCTATCGTCGGGCGTGGCTCGAACCCGTCCGGGACGCACACGCCTCAAGGCCGGCCATCCGCCCTCGACCCGGGTCTTGGGCCGCGGGCGATGAAGCGGGATCTCGGCCTCCTCGCCGCGCGCGAGCACGATCTCCTCATCGTGGGTGGAGGCATCTACGGCGTGGCCGCGGCCTGGGACGCGGCCCAGCGCGGCCTCGACGTGGCCCTCATCGAGGGGGAGGACTTCGGGGCGGGCGTGTCCTGGAACAGCCTCAAGACCATCCACGGCGGCCTTCGTCATCTGCAGAGGGCGGACGTCGGCCAGATGCGGGAGTCGCTGCGCGAGCGCCGCGCTCTCCTCCGGATCGCCCCCGAGCTCGTGAGGCCCCTGAGCTTCCTGGTCCCGGCCTACGGCCACGGCATCCGCGGGCGGGAGGCCCTGGCCGCCGGCCTCTGGCTTTTTGACCTCCTGGGCCGCGACCGCAACCGTGGCCTGGCGCCCGATCAGCGGATCCCGCCCGCGCGCTCGTTGTCCCGGCGCGCCGTGCTGGAGATGATCCCCGCCCTTCCCGAGCGCGGCTTGACGGGGGGCGCCCTCTGGACCGACGCCCAGGTCTCGAGCAGCGAGCGCCTG
>DATMQU010000401.1:0-3041 GCA_035566715.1 Vicinamibacteria bacterium | reverse complement strand
CGCCCCCGCTCCCTCCGCCCGCCGGACGATCTCGTGCCAAGCCTCCCGCTTGGACTCCACCATCAGCGACGCCACCACCGCGTTCTTGGGGTAGCGCTTCTTGACCTCGGCGATCTCACGCAGGTTGTCCTCGACGGGGCGGTCGGAGATCAACTCGATGTTGTTGAAGCCCATCATGCGAACGTTGGCCAGATCGACGCTTCCGTACCGCGAGGTGGTGTTGATGATGGGCTCGCCGATGGTCTTCCAGACCGCCCCCCCCCACCCCGCGTCGAAGGCCCGCATAACCTGGTAAGCGGTGTTGGCGGGCGGCCCGGAGGCCACCCAGAAGGGGTTGGGGCTCCGGATGCCCCCGCAGTCCGTGGTCAGGTCAGCCATGACGCCTCCCTACCCTCGCGGCCGACCCAGGTCTTGATCGATGGCCCGTGCCGCCGCCTTGCCCTCCGCGACCGCGTTCACGACCTCCTTGCCCCCGTTGACACAGTCGCCGCCCGCGTAGAGTCCGCTCAGATTCGTTCGTCCGCCGGCGTCCACCTTGACTCTCCCGCTGTCCAGGGCGAGGCCGGGGAACATCCGGGTCAGCCACTCCACCGCCTTCTTCTGCCCCACCGCGGTGATGGCCATGTCGCAGGGGATGTGGAACTCGGAACCGGGGATGGGCCGCACGGCGGGGCGGCCCCGGGCGTCCTCCTCAATCTCCGTCCGTACGCACTCCACCGCGGTCAAGGCCCCGTCGCCCAGGAAGCGCACGGGCCGCGCGTAGAAGACGTAGGTCGCACCATCCGACTTGGCCAACTCGTACTCGTAGTCATAGGCGGGGATATCCTCCGGCCCCCGGCGGTAGACCACGAGAACGTTCTCCGCCCCCAGTCGCTTGGCTTGGGTGGCGGCATCCACTGAGGTGTTGCCGGCGCCGAAAACCACGACCGTACGGCCCACGTCGACCTGCCGGAAAGGCTCGTTCTTCACCCGGTCGATGAAGCTCAGAGCATCCACCACCCCCGGCAGGTCCTCCCCGGGGATGCCCAGGGCCTCCGTCGTGCCCAGCCCCATGCCCAGGAAGAGCGAGTCGGCCTGGGCGCGAAGCTCGGAGATGCTGACGTCCTTCCCCACCTCGACTCCGCCCACGATCTCCACCCCCAGCGACCGCAGCAGCTCCACCTCGCGCAAAGCCTCCGCCGCCCGCATCTTGTAGGCGGCAATGCCGTGGGTGTTCAGGCCGCCGGGGATCTGCCGCTTCTCGTAGATGCGGCACCCGTAGCCCAGGCGGGCCAGCTCGGCGGCGCAGCCGAAGCTCGCAGGACCGGCCCCGATGAGGGCCACCCGCCGTGCGTTCGGAGACCCCGCCTCCAGGACCCGAATCCCACGGTCCAAGACGAAGTCCGTGGCCAAGCGCTGAAGGGAGCCGATCGTGACCGGGCGCTTGTGCTCCTGGTTGAGCACACAGGCCCCCTCGCAGAGCACCTCCACCGGGCAGACCCGGGCGCAGGAATGGCCGAGGATGTTGGCTTCGAAGATCGTGCGGGCCGAGCCCTTGAGGTTGCCGGTCGCGATCTTCTTGATGAAGGACGGGATGTCGATGGCGGTGGGACAGGCCTTGATGCAGGGAGCGTCATAGCAGAAGAGGCAGCGCGCCGCTTCGGCCAAGGCCGCGGCCCCGCTGAGCCCGGGGTTTATGTCCGCGAAATTACGCTCGTAGACGGCATCCTCAAGCTTTGCCGCGATGTTCTTCACGTGGGCACTCCCGGGGCGGTGGGTGGTCCGACTGTATCCCCGGCGTCCGGGGGTGTCAACGCGACCGCGGCTGCGTTGACACGTTGCGGAGACGTTGGGTAGCATGCCCCATCTCGCGCAGCGGCTCCCATCCCCGCTCCTTCCCCCCGGCGGGAGGGCCGAGCAGAGGCTCCCATGGCCACGACCCTGGTGAAAAACGGCACCGTCATCACCGCATCGGACCGCTACCAGGCGGACCTCTACATCGATAAGGGCGTGATCACCCTCATCGGGCAGGGGCTGAACCTTCCCGCCGACAGCGTGGTCGACGCCTCCGGCAAGCTGGTCATGCCCGGAGGCATCGACGTCCACACCCACCTGGACATGCCCTTCGGGGGCACGACTTCCGCCGACGACTTCGAGACCGGCACCATCGCCGCCGCTCACGGCGGTACCACCACCCTCATCGACTTCGCCATCCAGGACTTCGGGGAGGGGCTCTACCCCGCCTTCGAGAGATGGATGAAGAAGGCGGAGGGAAAGTCCCTTATCGACTACGCTTTTCACATAATCGTGCGCGAGCTGACCGACGTGGTGTCCGGCGACATGGACAAGCTGATCCGCCACGAGGGGATCACGTCCTTCAAGCTCTTCATGGCCTACCCGGGCGTCTTCATGGTGGACGACGCCACCATCTTCAAGGCCCTCCTGAAGACCCGCGACAACGGGGGCCTCATATGCATGCACGCCGAGAACGGTGGCGTCATCGATACCCTGGTCAAGGAGGCGTTGCGAAAGGGACAGACCGCTCCCAAGTATCACGCCCTCACGCGGCCCACGCGGGCCGAGGGCGAGGCCACGGGCCGGGCCATCGCCCTCGCGGAGATGGCCGGCGTCCCCATCTACATAGTCCACCTCTCCTGCTCGGACGCGTTGGAGAAGGTCAAGCAGGCCCGCGACATGGGCTTGCCCGCCTACGCCGAGACCTGCCCGCAGTACCTGTTTCTCTCCTACGACGACTACGAGCGACCGGGCTTCGAGGGGGCCAAGTACGTGATGTCGCCTCCCCTGCGCGAGAAGTGGAATCAGGACGCCCTTTGGAAGGGCCTGGCCAAGAACGACCTCCAGGTTGTCTCCACCGACCATTGTCCCTTCTGCATGAACGAGCCGCCCCAGAAGCAGCTCGGGAAGGAAGACTTCTCAAAGATCCCGAACGGCGCCCCCGGCATCGAGACCCGGCTCATGCTCGTCTGGGACGGCGGGGTCCGGACGGGCAAGATCGACATGCACAGATTTGTGGAGATCGTGTCCACCAACCCCGCCAAGAT
>DATMQU010000400.1:0-6070 GCA_035566715.1 Vicinamibacteria bacterium | reverse complement strand
AGGTCATGCTCCAGCAGACCACGGTCAAGACCGCGACGCCCTATTACGAGAGCTTTCGCCAGCGGTTCCCGAGCCTGGAGGCGCTGGCCGCGGCCGGGGAGGAGGACGTGCTCGCCGCCTGGTCGGGCCTCGGTTACTACCACCGGGCGCGGAACCTTCACCGGGGGGCCCGCCACCTCCTGAGCCGCGGACAGGCCCACTTCCCGCGAACGCTGGAGGCGGCCTTGGCCGTGCCCGGGGTCGGGCTCTACACGGCGAGCGCGGTGCTCTCGATTGCCTACGGGGTTCCGCTGCCGGTGGTGGATGGCAACGTCCGCCGGGTTCTGGCCCGCTACTTCGCGCGGCGGGGCGCAGAGGGGCGGGCCGACGCCGCCTATTACAACCTGGCGGAGGAGCTCCTGAAGCGCGAGTCTCCCGGGGAGTGGAACCAGGCGCTGATGGAGCTGGGCGCCACCGTCTGCACGCCCAAGAGGCCGGCGTGCCCGGTGTGCCCTTTGCGCGTCTCCTGCCGCGCGCGGGCCCTGGGGATCGCGGAGGAGCTGCCGGAGGGGCCCGTCCGGCGCCCTCCCGTCGCGGTGACGGTGGCGGCGGCCCTCATCGAGCGGGACGGGCGGGTCCTGCTCGTGCGCCGGCCCGAGGGGAGGCTGATGGGTGGGATGTGGGAGGTGCCCCAGACCTCGCTGGAATCGGGCGGCCGGAAAGACCTCGCCCGTGAGCTCAAGGAGCGGCACGGCTTGGACGTGGTCCCGGGGGCGCTGGCGGTGCGGGCCCGCCACGCCATCACCTTCCGCCGGATCCGGGTGGAGGGCTACCGGGCCCGTCTACGCTGCCCGCCCCCGCGGGACGGAGAGCGTTTTCGCTGGGCCACCGCCCGGGAGGCGGCCGCCCTTCCCGTCTCCTCCCTGACCAAGAAACTGCTGCGCGGTCTCGGCTCGCCGCAGCTCCCCCTGGAGCTCTGAACCATGCGCTCTCTCAAGCAGATCGCCCTTCTGGCCGCGGTGGGCGGCGCCCTCTGGGCGGCGTTCGCCTGGCCCCGGCTCTGGGACGTAGAGACCGACCGCACGCCGGAGTACCCGGATCTCAAGGCCCAGATTTACATGGCCAGCGAGGAGAAGGTGGCCAAGGGGGTCAAGGATGCGATTGCGCGCCTGCCCCGCTGGACCCTGGTCGGCAGCGGCCAGGGGCCGGGGGGCCATTCCCTCCAGGCCGTGCACGAGAGCCGGTTCTTCCATTTCAAGGATGACGTGACCATTCATGTCAAGCGCGAGAGCGGGAGCACCCGGGTGGGCGTGCGGTCGCGGTCTCGGATGGCAGTCTGGGACTTCGGTCAGAACGCCCGCAACATACAGGAGTTGCTGGCCGAGCTGAGCCGAGAGGTGCTCTGACCCGCCCCCGGGTGTAGACTGATCCCCACATGGCCTGCCTCTTCTGTGGGATCGTGGAAGGGAAGATCCCTTCGCAGAGCGTCTATCAGGACGAGGCCCTCTACGCCTTCCACGACATCAAGCCCCAGGCCCCGACCCACCTGCTTCTGATCCCGAAACGGCACATCACGAGCCTCCTCGAGCTGGGTCCCGGGGACGACACGCTCGTGGGCTCCCTCGTCCGCACGGCCCGCGATTTGGCGCGGGACATGGGCCTCGCGGACCGGGGATTCCGGCTGGTTTTCAACGCCGGCGCCGACGCCGGCTACAGCGTCTACCACATCCACCTCCACCTCCTGGGCGGTCGCACCTTGGGCTGGCCGCCGGGGTGAGGGGCGTGCGCTTCACTATTTCGAGGTTTCCTTGAGCCAGACCAGAGCGGGGACGCCGGAGCCGACCGAGATCGCCGGGCGTTACCAGATCGTGCAGAAGCTGGGAGCGGGGGCCTTTGGCACCGTCTACAAAGCCAAGGACAAGATCCTGGGACGGATGGTGGCCATCAAGACCATCAAGACGGAGAGCCTGGTGGCGGCCGGGGCCAGCCTCGAGGAGATGAGCGACCGCTTCGAGCGCGAGGCCCAGGTCTCGGCCCGGCTGAAGCACCCGAACATCGTGACCGTGTACGACCTCGGGGAGTCTGAGGGTCACCTCTTCATGGCCATGGAGTTCATCGACGGGATTGGCCTCGACAAGGTCATCGCGGAGGCGGGGCGGCTGCCCGTGGAGAGGGCCGCCAACATCGGGGCCCAGGTGGCGGACGCACTCACCTTCGCCCATAGCAACAAAGTGGTCCATCGCGACATCAAGCCCGCCAACATCATGATCGAGCCGGGGGACCGCGTGAAGGTGACGGACTTCGGGATCGCCAAGCTGACCGAGGGCGAGCAGCACCTCACCATGACGGGGAGCCTGCTGGGCACGCCCTCCTACATGAGCCCGGAGCAGGCCCGCGGCAACCCGCTCGACGGCCGCTCCGACCTCTTCGCGCTGGGCTGCGTGGTCTATGAGATGCTGGCCGGCCGCAAGGCCTTCCGCGGGGAGTCCATCACCGCCCTCATCTTCAAGATCATCACTGAGGAGCCGCCCCCCATAAAGGAGCTGGACCCTCAGATCCCCGACGAGATGGAGCGGATCATCAGCAAGGCCCTGGCCAAGACATCGGAGGCGCGCTACCAGACCGGCCGCGAGATGGCGGACGACCTCTTGGGCCTCACCCGGCCCGGGACCAGCCCCACCGTCCGCCAGACGGAGACGCCCACCGTGCCCGCGGGGGCCGCGGGCGCGCCTCCCACCGTCCGCGCCAACCCGACCATCCACTCATCGGCCACCGTGGTGCCCCCCGCCCCCCCCACTCGCGTCATGGAGCCGCCGGGGCCACGCCCGGCGACAGGCGCCCGACCCGCTCCCGCTCGGCCTTCTCCGCCGCCCCCGCCGTCGGCCCACCCCCCCGCGGCGGCGCGCAAGTCGGGAGGCGGGGCAGCACTGCTGATCGGCCTCGGCCTGGCCGGCCTCCTCTTCGTGGGCGTGGCCGCGGGAGCGGGCTGGTACTTCTTCTTGCGCCGGCCCGCAGACACTCAGACCGCCGGCGGCCTCGGGGGCACGACGGACGCCACGGTCCCGCCCCCGACCCAGGCTCCCCCCACGCTCGGGTCCGAGCCGCCCCCGACCGCGCCCCCCACACTGGGGTCGCCCGTGACCGTTCCCCCTCGGACCGCCCCGCCCAGAGACACCCCCGTCACGATGGCGCAGACCACGCTCCCGCGGCCGCCCGTCACGGAGGCCCCCGTCCCCCCCACCCCCCCGAAGTCCATCCTCGACGAGGAGCCGCCGAGCCAGGACGGCCGGGGGGCCGGAGAGGACCTGGCCAACAAGTACCGCAACCCGCAAGGGGGAACCAGCTACGGCTCCGGCCGAAACTTCCGACCGCGCGCGCTCAGCCCCCATCCCCTGGCCCAGAGCGAGCGACCCGCCGTCGCCACCATGCGCCACATCATCAATGCCGAGGAGGCCTTCAACAAACAGCACGGCCACTACGCGTCGCTCGCGGAAATGTCCAACAAGACGCTGTTCCTGGACGTCCCCCACCAGGGGGGCGCCTTCCAGCGGGCGGGCTACCGGTTCAACCTGACCGTGACCGGGGACGGCTTCAAGGTGCTGGCCATGCCGATGTCGGCGGGGGGCCGTCCCTTCACGGGTGACGACTCCGGCTTCATCCGCACGGGCGTGGAATAGCGCTCAGAACTTGGGGGGCCGGGCGTCCACCAGGTAGGGCGCGACCGCCTCGAAGAGGTCCTGCGCGCGCTTCACGTCCGCGGGGGTGAAGTCGGGACCCGCCTCCCCGGGCGTCTCGCCCTTGCGGCTGATCTGGGCCACCCCCACCGCGTTGCCCCGGAAGAGGATCGGCACCGTGATCATCTTCTGGATGGGCACCACGCGGTCGCGTAGCTTCACGCTCTCGAAGAAGGCCACGTGCTTGACCATGGGCACGTTGTTCATGGCCTCCCCCGATTTCTTCCCCAGTACGTTGACCGCGATCGAGTCCCGCTTGGTGATGGGGATCGTCCCGAGGTCGGTGAACTTGCGGGGGGCCACGAAGCGGAGGTGGCGGTTGTCGGAGGTGAGGACGAGGATGGCCACCTCGTCGGCCTTGGAGCCAAAGTTGGCGCTGACCGCCTTCACCACCCGCTCCGACATGTCGAGGAAGAGCTCCCGTGGGTTATCGACCTTGGCTTTCTGACCGGCCATCGCCCCCAGGATGTCGAGGAGCTCCTTCTCCTTCATAGGCGAGCGGATTATAGCATGCGGCTTCTGGGCGCCCGGACCGCGGCGACGACTGTGCTAGAGTCACCGTTCCCACACTTCCCACGCGAGGTATCAATGATAACGACACCACGCTCGGTCATCTTCTCGGCCATCTTCGGCGCCGCCACTGCCGCTCTCGCCGCGCAGACGGCAAAGCCCCAGCCCGCCCCCCCTCCCCCTGCGGGTCCGGTCGTGGCCCCGGCGGCGCTCAAGGCCCTGAAGGCCCGCAGCATCGGCCCCGCGGTGATGGGAGGGCGGGTCTCCGACATCGCCTTCGATCCCTCGAATCCCTTCACGTTCTACGTGGGGCTGGGAACGGGGGGTCTGATGAAGACCTCCGACAACGGCGGGACCTTCCAAGCGGTCTTCGAGAAAGAGGCCGTGGCCTCCATCGGCGCGGTGGCGGTGGCCCCTTCCGACCCCAAGGTGGTCTGGGTGGGCACGGGCGAGGCAAACGACCGCAACAGCTCGAGTTGGGGCAACGGTGTCTACCGCTCCACGGATGGAGGCGCCACCTGGACGCCGGTGGGACTCAAGGAGAGCAAGATGATCGCCCGCCTGGTGGTCCATCCCCAGGATCCGGCCACCGCCTACGTCGCGGCCATGGGCGACGTGTGGAACCCCGGCCCCGAGCGGGGCCTCTACAAGACGACCGACGGGGGCCGGACCTGGAGGGCCGTCTTGGCCGCGCCCGCTCCCTTCGCGAGCCGGGTCGGCTGCCGGGACGTGGTCCTGGACCCCTCCGATCCGAACACGGTCTACGCCTCGCTCTATGCCCGCCGGCGCACTCCCTGGTCGTTCACGGCCGGGCCCGCGGCGACGGAAGGAAAGGACCTGGGAGGGATCTTCAAAAGCGGAGATGGCGGCGCTACCTGGAAGAAACTGGGCAAGGGCCTGCCCACGCAGACCGGCAACATCGGTCTCGCCATCTTCGCCCGGAACCCGAAGATCGTCTATGCCGTCGTGCAGAGCGACGAGGCCGGACAGGCCGGCATCCGCACCGTCCGGAGCCCGGCGGGGGGGGTGTTTAGGTCCGAAGACGGGGGCGAGAACTGGGCCCGGGTGAACGACCTCGACCCGCGCCCCTTCTACTTCACGCAAGTCCGGGTGGATCCCGGGAACGACCAGAGGGTGTACGTGCTGGGCTTCTCCCTCCACGTCTCGGACGACGGGGGTCGGTCCTTCCGCGAGGACCACTTCGGGAAGGCGCATCCCGACTGCCACGCCCTGGCCATCGATCCCCGCAGCCCCCAGCGCGTCCTTCTGGGAACCGACGGGGGCGCCTACCAGACCTTCAGCGCGGGCGAGAAGGGGTGGGCGCACTTGAACACCATGGCCGCGGGCGAGTTCTACCGGATCAGCGTGGATGCGAGCACTCCCTACCGCATCTGCGGCGGCCTCCAGGACAACCTGAACTGGGTGGGCCCGAGCATGACCCGCAGCAAGGAAGGGATTCTCAACCAGGACTGGACCAACCTGGGGGGAGGAGACGGATTCTACTGCGTCTTCGACCGCGAGGACCGCGACATCATCTATGCCGAGTCGCAGCAGGGCGCCCTTCGGCGCATGAACCTGCGGACGGGAGAGGTGAAGCAGTTGCGCCCGGAGCCGCCGGAGGGACAGGCCGGCTTCCGCTTCCACTGGAACTCCCCGCTCATCGGCAGCCTCCACGAGAAGGGGACGACGTACCTGGCCGGCAACCGTGTCTTCAAGTTGACCGAGAAGGCGGAGCACTGGCAAGCCATCAGCCCCGACCTCTCCCACCACGATCCGGAGAGGACAGTGACCGTGGGCAGCGGGGCGGAGAACTACGCGGTCGTCTACACCCTCGCCGAGTCCCCCCT